>JBPOHG010000044.1:0-13769 GCA_052035835.1 Bacteroidota bacterium
ACCGCATCTATTTAATGGATGAAATACATACTCCCGACTCGTCCCGCTATTTCCTGCTGGAAGGTTTTGATGAAAGGCAAAAAAAAGGGGAAAAGCAACAACAACTCAGCAAGGAATTTGTCAGGGAATGGCTGATCGCCAATAATTTTATGGGCAAAGAGGGCCAGGTAGTGCCGGAAATGAGCCCCCAATGGATTCAACAGATCAGCCAGCGGTATATTGATTTGTACGAAAAGGTGATCGGTGAAACATTCAATGCCGAAACGTTGGGAGCAGAAGAAACAGAAGCAAGGATCGTACAGTCGTTGAAAAGAATAACAGCATAAATAGCAACTACCCGTCTACGATAGCTCCATAATCCACAAACAATTCCTCTCCTGCCCTGATATCCCTGAGCGCAACAAAATCCTGCCCTTCATCCAAAGAAGCCACATTTGGGTCATCTGCATGGTTCAGGTACACCACCAGGTCAACCATCTTAAAACCATACTCCGGTATATAATAGGCATCTTCATCATACAGGCAATGGTTTTCTACCAAAAAACGGCTATGTGCGGGCAATGCCCCCACTTCTTCTTTTGAAATCCGTATCCATTCTGATGTGTCATTTGAAAAAATACCCTGCTGCCCTTTTGGAATATCAACCAGCGCAAATACACCGATCCCTGCAACTGCCGAAGGCTGCAAGGCCACCCAGGTATTTTGTTGCAAGTCCTTCAACAGGCGTTCTTTTTTACTCAATGATTCCATAGGGCTTATTTTGAAGGGGATGCCTTGATCACATAAATAATAGAACTGCACCGTTTAGTGTTCGCCCATGCCTTACAGTTAGATATTAATCCGCTAACGCAAGCATTGATCAGGTTACCTTTTCCATTTTTATATTGTTCACTCAGCATGCTTACGTAAAAGCTATCAAACCACATGGGCAACATTTTTTTTAATGTAAATCCATGCTTTTGTAAAAGTACCTGCATGCTCTGCGGCGAAAAGTGGTACAAGTGCCTGGGCACATCGTAAGCTGCCCAGTGAACTCCATACTTTGCAGCATCATATGAATGATAATTTGGGACTGCTATAAAGAGTACCCCATTTTCTTTTAGGATTTGTTTCAGGCGGATCATGTAGTCATCCAACTGATGTACATGTTCCAGCACATGCCACATGGTGATGGCATCGAATTGCTTTTCTTTAAGCCTGAATAACTCTTCCGAAGGCATGGGATCAATATGATAGCGTTCCTGGGCCTTCTTGCGGGCCAGTTCATCTGGTTCCAATCCCTTGCAGACCCATCCTGCATTCTTCATTGTATGCAGGAAAGCCCCGGTTCCACATCCAATATCCAGCATAGTGCCTTTTGTAAGTCTGGTCTCTTTGCACAATAACCTGCGCTTACTCTTTAACGTGATATTACGGATAGAATGATAAAGCCGGTTCACCAACCCTTCTTTGGTATCGGTATGAGAAATATAGGCGGTTGACTGGTAATAACTTCCAATCTCATGTTGTGAGGGGATATCCTGTGTAAACTGGTGCGTGCATTGCCGGCACCTCCAAATGGAAAACTCCTGGTGGCTGACTGTATAATCCCGTACATCAAGGGCAGGGCCAATCGATGGCGAAGCACAAACGGGGCAATGAGAATAATGAATCATGAGTTGCAAAGAAAGCAAAAAACCCTTAATTAACCGGGCGATAGGTTTCGCCCCCGGTTGTATAGATCATGGGGGTGCTTTTTCCGAAGCTGCTATTGTGCCCTGGCTTGTTAAAGTACAAAAAGATGGCTGCGATACCAGCCAGCAACAAGCAGGCCGCCCATATCCACCACCGGCTTTTGGGAGCCGGTTGGCCGTTGAGATATTCTGCCATCGCTACGCTATCGGTTTCGGTATCGCCTACCCGAACCTGGTGTACTGCATCCTGCCGCAACAGCCTCGAAGCTTTCACCGTTGGTAGCAATTCGGCTGGGATCGCCATTTGGCGGAATGCCAGTTTACCATCGGCATTCACATAAAACCTCCCGGTATGTTCGAGTACCGACTCCCGGTAACTATCCATTGACTGCAACTTTGTGCAGAATGCACTCAATTGCTCAACCGCTTCCTCCCTGCTCAATGACTGTTCGGATGCCAAAAAATCAACCAATTGATCAGCACCCCTTTCTTCTCCAACAAGTAAAATTTGTGGTGCAGGGGCCGAAATGCTGTTCTCAGAAAAAACTGCCACGGCAGGTTTTTGCCTGATCTCCAGCGTACCAATGCCAGGCAAAGGGCAATTCTTATTGAGCAGCAAATATTTCTCTAACAATGCTTCCATGATAGTCTTTAAAAACGGATGATGATGCCGCCCAGCAGGTTAAAACCATATACCTGATAATTGTGCCAGCGCTCATAATTGTTGTCAAAGATATTATTTACATCGAGAAATGCACTGAACTGTTTATTGATCTTGTATTCCGCCCCTGCACTAAAGTCGGATCCCCCGCTGAAAGACCTGCTTTCGTTTCCTTTTACAAGGTAATTTCCACCCGCAAACAGGTAAAAATCGCTTTTCAGCAACAGCTTTTGAAAAGCCCACCAGCGCATCGAAGCCGTAAAATCCATCGGAACCGTATGCCATGCTTTTGCATTGTCTTTCATGCCGGTGAATCCATTAAAGTTGACGGCAGCCGTCACCGTAAATTTATCCTGGTTGATATAGCTGATATCCCCATGCAGCCTGAAATTGTTCACGGTGCGGTCGGGCGACAATAAAAATGATTTGCCATCACCTGCAACCGATGTGTCATTCACAAAAAACTGGTAATCACGATACGTTATGAACCCGGCTTTGGCACTGAAATTAAAATGCTTGCCAACGGATGCTTTGATTCCGCCGTACAACTCTGTCTCCCTCGTATTGTTTTGCGTGGTGAATGTAGCCAGCCATGGATTTACCGTGCTAAGATTGCGGAAGGTATTTTTTACGACTTGTCCAACCCAGCCCCCATGTAGAATAAATGCTTTTTCTTTCAACTGCAATTCCCCGTAAATATTGGGCAGGTAAGCAAATTTCCCCTGGTCCCAAACCGGGGTAACCCCGGCATTGATGGTAAAAAATCCACCGTTGTATGCAAGCGATGGTGCCAGTTGAATAACATTATTACTGAATTTAACATTGTTTGGGATATAATTTTTAGTGGCATAGTTGGTAAAATCGGCTTTGAATGTAGCCTTGATGGTAAAGTCTTCGAGGAACCTTTTCTCCACTGGTACGTTAAACACAACGGTAGTTTCGCTCAGTTTGTTTTTATTATTGAAGAAGTTTAAACGCACTGTTGGGTTGTAATTGATTCCCAACCCATTTTTCACGGTGTTGCGGATTCCCGCCACCACATCAATTTCCTGGAACTGCTGACGAACATCGTCTTTCTTATAATCATAAATAGCATGGTCATAACCATATAAAAAATACTCTTTCCTGCTCACTTCTGCTGCAGCATATACCTCGTTACGGGGCAGGAATAAACTACCAGTACCCTTCACCGATAGTATTGAGTAATCCTGGTTCTTAACCGTACCTTTAGAACCAATATAATTGGCATATAGGTTCAACAATTGTTTTTTCCCATCCCCCACACTAAAGCCTGCGTTCACATATGGAGTAGTGTAACTACCAATTCCAGCTTTGATGTAATGGCGGTCGCCCAGGTACAAATTTGTATCCTGTAGCAAAGCCAGCGGTTTTAATGCAATTGGCTGGTAAGCATACAACAGGTTCTGTGACGGGATATTGTAAGCACGAACCGTTTTGCTGGTATCTGCTGCCAGCTGCGATCCCGAAAAATTGATCTTTACAGCATTCCTCAATACTGGTTTATAGGAGGAAACAATATCTATCGTTTGCTTCTTCGTGGTATCTTTTTGCGCTATTGCAGGTACGCTACTTATTGCAACAGCCAGCAGCAATACAACCGGTTTTGCATGAATTTTTATATAACTATACATATTTGTCAATGGGTTCATGGATAAATTAATCGCCAACTTTTGATGATTGCTTTTCTTCTGCTACAGCCTGATCATATTTCTGCTGTGCTTCATTTTTCAATTCAGCAATCGCTGCATTCTTTGCTACACTTTCATAAGTAGCTTTTGCATTGAAATAATCCTTTTGCTTCATGAAGATATCTCCCAGCAGGATATACGACCTGGTTACCCATACATCATAGGACCCCGTTTCCTTGATCACAGCCATGGCCGCTTTCTCCGCCGCAGGCAAATTATTACTTAGGAACTGGCAGGCTGCTATTTCATACCTTGCTTCTGCACCCCAGGCCGATTTATTAATAGCTGCTGCAGATTTAAAGGAAGTAATGGCGGCAGCACAATCGTTGCTAACCTGCTGCGATTTGCCCAACACCAGGAATGCCACCGATTTATCATCGGTACTGATCCCTTTCATCGCAATCAGTTCTTTGGCAGCATCATTGGCGGTAGCATAATCTTTTAACTGGTAATATGAACGCACCAAACCGCGGAGCGCTTCCAATTGCACCTGCTGTCCCGGGCTGTTTTTACGAACTGCTTCAAAAAACAATTTGGCTTTTGCATAATCCTTCAACTCAAAATAATGAATACGGCCAAGCTCCATGCTGGCATCTTCAAAAAACCTGCTAAGTCCACGGCTATATACATACTCATAAGCTTTTACGGTATTGGGCCAATCTTTCGAGCGTTCATAACACTCTCCCATATAATAACTCGCCTGTATCGTGTAAGCGCCATTGTTGTATTTTGATAAGTAATTTGAAAACCCGGCAATAGCAGCGTTGCAATCGTTCGACTGGTATTTGAGCCATGCAGTTGTATAACTAAGAGAATCGGCTTCTGATACCGATACAATCACTCCATTCTTACGCATCAGCTCGATATAATCATCCGGCTTGCCTTCTTCTACATAAATGTCACGGATCACAGCCATCGCCTCGGCAGATTCAGCAGATTGAGGGTATTGTTCAATGAGCTGCTCGTATGCTGCCAGTGCTGATTTGTTGTCGTTGTTGTTGTAATGTGCAAGGCCCAATTTCAGGTATGCCCTCGGTTTGAGGCTGCTGGCACCCGGTGATTGAATAATTTTATTGAGGTAAGGTACTGCATCGGCAAATTTTTCATCGGCAATATGCGTGAGCGCCGCTTCCATATCTGCATCAGCCGAAAGTGTACTGGCCGGGTATTGTTTTGCAAGGGAATTGAGCAAACGTACTTTTTCTGAACTGCTTTTCACCCCGGCAATCATCGCCTTCTGGTACAACGCATAATCCGATTGCATCAAACCGGCATTGATCACTGCATCGTACATTGTATTCGCCCGGGAGAAATCTTTCTGCATGTAATAACAATCGGCGCTTCTCACATAAGCATCCTGCTCCATTGCCGTAGAAGCTGCACTCACCGTACGTGCAACAGACTCAAACTGTACCTGTGCATTTTTATATTGTTCCTTCTGAAACAAGGCATACCCCAAAGTGTATTTGGCAGCTGCCGGATTGGCTTCTCCCTGTGCTGATGTTCCCGATTGCAGGTAGGTATTGAGGGAACGGATGGCTTCATCATAACGTTGTTGCCTATACGCAATTTCCCCCTTCCAGAAATGCGTATAAGGGATGATGGTTCCCGATTGCGGATGTGCCAGTATTTTGGTGAACAACTCATCGGCTGCGCCCAACTGCTGGTCATTCACCAGCTCAATCGCCCTGCCATACATCAGCCGGGGGTATACCCGTTGCATGGAAGCTGTTGGCTGGCCAAACCCATTGTATAAATCGAGCCCCTCCCTGAAATTATTGGTATTTGCCAGCAGGTTTACCAGGATCTCTTTGGCCTCTGCATCATATTCAGAAGAAGGGTAATCTTTTATATACAGCTTCATTTCATGGAGCGCTATATCCTGGTACCCCAATTCATAAGAAAGCTTGGCATAATTAAACCGAGACACCCGCTGCTGCACTGCATTGCTGCTGTTATAAGCGCTGTATTGAAATGCATTTCTGGCACTGGGCTTATCATTGGCCTTCAGGTATAAATCGCCTAACAGGTACATACTGTTCTGCCCCATCGAATCCCGCTCATTACTGAGTTGTTTAAACCCTTCGATTGCTTTTGCTGTATTGTTTGCTTTGTAATAACAAAAACTCAATTCATACAAAACTTCTTTTGATACTTTGTCGCTCTTGTTTACATAATCCTCCAGCAATGGCAATGCTTTCGCATATTCTTGTTTTTCGAAATACAATTGGCCCATGAGCAATTTAAGGTCCTTTTCATAATACAATTCCCCTCCCCTAGCCAATACACTTTCGCCATACCGAAGCGCATCTTCTTTCTTCCCCTGGAAATAATAGATCTCAGCAATATAATATGGGACAACACCCTGGTATGCTTCATCGGATTCTACCAGTTTGAATGACTTCAACGCTTCATTGTACTGGCGGTCATGATAAGAGATATATCCGTAGTAATAATTGGCCGGGAAATAATATTTGTGGCCCGGCAATTGGTGGATTTCATCAAACAGCGGTTTCGCTTCTGGAAACTGTTTTAAATTAAAATGCGCATAGGCTTTTTCAAATTTTGCATCGGCGATCTGTTCATTGCTTAAATTCTCATAACCTGCCTGCGTAAAATATTCAATCGCCTTTTCGAAATTATCTTTCAGGAAATAAAAATGCGCCAGGTGAAATGCCATGATCTGCCGGCGTGGCTCATTGTTGCTGTCGTGTATAAAATTAACCGCATCATCTTCCCCTACCGGTTGCATTAATTTAAGTTCACATGCAATATAATAGTACCTGATATCATCGTTGAGATAACTATGGTCACTGGCTTTGTTATCGGGATAGGCTTCCTTCAGCTCTTTGATTAATGGATACGCCAACGCATATTGCTCTTTTACAAAGAGCTCTTTTGCTTCTTTATATTTTTTTTCGGGGTCGGTTACACTGTGCGTGGGCTGGGCATACAATGAAAGAGATAATAAAACCAATAAAGGGGTTAGTAACTTTTGATGTTTTGTCATGTGTGGATCCGTTTCCTGTTTTCCGCTGCAAAGGTAAAAATCCTGCAGCATCAATCCCGCATTATTTCAGGGAAAGCCCTGTAAATCAAATGCTGTTGTAAACAAAACGAATCTATTTTTATTTTCCTGTTAAAGGATTGATAAAAGAAATTTTATATTTTTACAGGAACCTCAAAGAAACCAACATGAAAAAACTCATTTCCACCAATTACTCAGCTGGTGCATTCAACACTGCTACATTATTGCTCCGATTGGTGTCTGGTGTACTGATGATGAATCATGGATACGATAAACTGGTGCATTTTTCCCAATACAAAGCCGAGTTTATGAATTTTATGGGCATGGGCTCAACCGTTTCATTTTTACTGGTGGTCTTTGCTGAATTTTTCTGCGCACTCTTTATCGTTCTCGGCCTGTTTACCCGACTGGCTACCATCCCATTGATTATAACCATGATTGTGGCACTTTTCAAAGCACACAAAGGGCTCATATTCAGTGAAGGGGAAATGGCGGGGTTATTCCTGGGCGCTTATTTTTCTATCCTATTGCTTGGTCCGGGTAAAATTAGTGTAGACGGAATGAGTGGAAAGTAAAAAGCATATTAGGTTGGTTGCTCAAAAAACGGCGCCAGCTTTTCTACTAATTCAATGGGCATGGAGCATCTTTTCATGCTTTTGGCTTCCATGAAGTACAACGTTACTTCCCCTGTATTGAGCAACTGGCCTGCCTCATTGAAGACCTCTCCATGGAAAACGATTTTGTGATGAACGGGCAACTCTTTCAGGGTTGTTCTGATGCTAATAAGGTCATCGTATTTTGCCGGGCGTAAAAACCTGAAATGAATATCCACTACAGGCATGATGATGCCCATGGCCTCGATATCCTTGTAATTAAATCCCAGATTGCGTATGGCTTCTGCCCGGCCGATCTCATAAAATTGTGCATAGTTACCATAATACACAAAACCCATTTGATCAGTAAGCGCATAATGCACCCGTATGGTTGTTTCTGCAGTATACATCAGGTAGTTGATGATAATAAAAGGTCGTTAGAAGAACAAAAAAGGCAGTTGCAACAGGATATCTACAAATATCCAGCAGCTTTTGCGCTCGCGCCTGCGGCTTCGCCTTCCCTTTATACCCGGTGATAATCGCCTTTCCATTGTTGGATGGATTGTTTGATTTGTTTGGCTGATAAATTCTCTGCAACGGCTTTTTGAACCAATCCCACAAATTCCTGTTCTGATGCAAACCGCAATGCAACAATCTGGCTAACCCGAAGCGATGCCGGCAATGGCTTACCGGTGAGGATATAATGGCGAAGGTTTTCTTCGGCCCTAATGGCCCTGTCCTGCGCTTTCAATGCAAAAGAACGGGCAAAAAAAGCGGTAAACATTAGTGCAAGGGTCAGCAAAATTAGCACAATGGGTACCAGCAACCCCGTTAACCCTGTTTCATAGCTCCGAAATAATTTCAATGTGGCACCTGCCATTGCAGCTCCAATTAACAAAAAAGTAACTCCATGAAACATCGGCACCAGCCGGGTATGATTGCTAAACTGTTGTTCTGCCATAAAAAAAATTTCGGGTAAATTACTTTAAAAGATCAAGAACAGCCCATAATTTTTGCCGGGCAGTTGATGCACTACCATCAATATTATTCGACATCAGGGCAAAAACATACTTCTTCCCGTTTGTACTATTCACAAAACCGGTATAGGAACGAATCCCGGTAATGAAACCATCCTTCATCCGGATGCCATTCATTACAGGCAGTGCCGAAAAGAAAGATTCAAACCATGGCCTTGTTTGAGCATATTCCAAAACCTGTACCAATGCCCTGGGCGTAATGCGGTTAGAGGGAGATAAGCCACTGCCATCCATCATGCGTAACGCTGCTTTTGGTATCCCGGCTTTAGCCCAAAACGCACGAACCATGGCCACGCCTGTATCGGTAGCACCCATCCTGCCCGATGTACGTGCAATTGTTTTTATAAATGCCTCCCCATACAAATTGATGCTTTTCTTCATGAACAAATCATTGAGTGTATCAAAAGAAGGGGAAACAAGTTCACATAGCGTTTGTTCGTACCCGTTGCGTACACCCGTATTTTCATACTTTATTTTCCAATCCTTAACAATGCGCTCCTGTTGTTCAAGGCATGCTTTGGTAAAATCACTTACAAAGAAAAATGCAGGATGATGCATGGATGCTGATAGGGAAAAGGCTTTTTCTCCGGGAGGAACCGTCCCTGTAGCAAAGTAGTTATTGTTGTACGGACTGCTATAAATATATCCCTGGTCGCCACTTCCCTGTTCCCCGGTAGTAACCAGGTTCTTTACTTGCAATCCTTCGTAAGCAGGTTTAAATCCTGTAAGTTTTGTACTATCCCCTTTTTTATTCCCCGATTCAAAAAGCCAATCGAAAGTGTTTTCATGCCAGTTCAGGGCCCAGGCGCCTGCCCCGTAATAATTGCCCATATCCTGCCATACCCATCCATCGGGTACCGGCTGGTAACTAAAACCATGTTGAACAATGATGATCGTATCTCTCATCAGTTTACTATTATCTTTCTGCAAGGCTTCTGCCATCTGCATGGCTGCGCCTTTCGTTTGTTTCCACCGCCAACTGCCTAAGGAAGGGTCACCGGAGGCATAGATCACCAGCTGGCTTCGCCCGTTTGTGGGACGAATGGCAACATTGGTATAATAACGATAATCTTTACCCAATAATTCAAATGCGGTGGCACTGGTTACCACTTTCATACAACTGGCAGGCACAAGCCCCAGCTGGCTGTTTTGTTCAAAAACCATTTGTCCAGTTTTCGCATCTGCAACATAAATACCCGTGATGGCATGGGCAAATTGTGGATCGGCGGCCAATTGCTGCATGGCTTTTTGAAGCCTGGCGGCAAGATCCTGCCCATTGAGCAAAACAGGAAACATACAACAACAAAAGACCCATAAACTTTTCATCCTTGCAATTGTTTATTCACCAAATCTAAAAGATTTACTTTTGATGGATGTTAAAGTGATGAAAAATCTCTGAACAGATTATAAACAACTATTTATAATAACGGTATATGATAAACGCTTCTCTTATCACCATCGGCGATGAATTATTGATCGGGCAGGTAATAGACACCAACAGTGCCTGGATGGCCCGCGAACTCAACAAAGCCGGCATCCGGGTTCACCGGCGGGTAGCAGTGGGAGATGTAAAAACTGATATCGTTCGAGCGTTGGATGAAGAAGCTGCAAATGCCGACATTATCTTAATCACTGGTGGGCTAGGGCCTACTGCCGATGATATTACCAAACCCCTGCTCTGCGAATATTTCGGTGGCAACATGAAGGTTGATGAAGCAGCCCTGGCCAATGTTACTTACCTGTTTGAAAAAGTTTTCAACCGGGAAGTAACCGAACGAAACCGCAAACAGGCTGAAGTACCAGATTGTTGCGCTGTTATACAAAATAAACGTGGCACAGCACCAGGGATGTGGTTTGAAAAGAATGGTAAAATATTTGTGAGCATGCCAGGGGTACCGCATGAAATGATGGGCATGATGGAAACAGACGTCATCCCACAATTGAGCGCAAGGTTCAGCATGCCATATATTGCTCACCGTACGCTGGTTACTTTTGGCATTGGAGAATCCATGATTGCCGACCGCATCCAGGAATTTGAAGAAGCGCTCCCCGAATCTGTTAAACTGGCTTACCTGCCCAATTACGGGATGGTTCGACTGCGGTTAACCCACAGCGGTAGTAATGAAAAGGATGTAAATGACCTGCTTAACAGATTGTTTGAACAACTAAAAGTGCTGGTAAAGGATTTCATGATTGCAGATGCAGATGAATCCATGGAACAAGTGCTCGGCAATCTTCTGCTTCAGAAAAAACAAACCATGGCAACTGCCGAAAGTTGTACCGGAGGGTATATTGCCCATCTCATCACTGCAATCCCAGGCGCATCGGCATATTATGAAGGAAGCATGGTAACTTATTCTTATGCAGCCAAAGAATCTATGCTGGGCGTACAACAGCAAACCCTGGTAGAAAAAGGTGCAGTAAGCGAAGAAGTGGTTCGGGAAATGGCTGCTGGCATATTGCAACAGCTCAGGACCGATTATGCGATTGCGGTGTCGGGCATCATGGGCCCAGGTGGCGGGATGCCCGATAAACCCACCGGTACGGTATGGATAGCCGTTGGCAATCAACATCAACTCATCAGCAAAAAGTTTCATTTTCGGTTCGACAGAACAAAAAACATACAACTTACGGCAATGAATGCCCTCAATTTACTGCGGCAGTTTATACTCGACACAGCCCGTTAATTGTTTTTGAAATCCTCAAAGCTTACAGTTTGATTATTGGATATTTTTACAGTTAGCTTCATGAACAGGATGGTAAATAGTACGATTGCAGCTTTTTTTTGAAAAATTTATATAAGCAGCTCAAAATAAGGCCGCCTACCCTCCCGGCTGGTGCTTTTTACTTACTTTTGCCCTTATTAAAATTTCATACTTTATATTTTCATTATATGAGTGTAGTTGACCTGATCATGCCAAAACTAGGTGAGAGTATCATGGAAGCCACGATCCTCAAATGGCACAAACAACCCGGCGATAAAGTTGCCATGGATGAAACCATCCTGGATATCGCAACCGACAAAGTAGACAGTGAAGTGCCGTCTACAGCAGAAGGTGTTATTGAACAAATCCTCTTTAAAGAAAATGATGTGGTACCCATTGGTACCGTGATTGCTAAAATAAAAACCGGGGCAACTGACAGCGCAGCTCCTGCTTCACCAGCAAGCCCTGCTCCTGTTAAAAATGAATACGAAGAAGCCAAAGTAGTGGAGGAAATCCCCTATCAATCTACTTCAACATCTGCCACAACCGGCAATAGCGTTCGTTTTTATTCGCCCCTTGTATTAAACATTGCACAAAGCGAAGGCATTGGAATGGCCGAACTGGAGAAAATCCCTGGAACCGGCCAGGACGGCAGGGTCAGCAAGAAGGACATCCTCGCCTATGTTGCCAACCGTTCTGCAGGCACCGTTACTTCCACTCCGGTACCTCAACAGCAGGTTACCGTCATCAGCAAACCTGCCGACACTAAACCTGCACCCGAACAAACACCCGTCGTTTACCAGGGCAATGTAGAAATTATTGAAATGGACCGTATGCGCAAACTAATCGCCAAACATATGGTAGACAGCAAACATACCAGTCCGCACGTAACCAGTTTTGCCGAATGCGATGTTACCAACCTCGTATTATGGAGAGACCGGGTGAAGAAGGAATTTGAAAAAAGGGAAGGCGAAAAAATCACTTTCACTCCCCTCTTTATTGAAGCAATCGTGAAGTGTATCAAAAAATATCCGATGCTCAGCAGTTCGGTAGATGGTGACCGTATCATCATTAAAAAAGACCTCAACATAGGTATGGCCACTGCGCTGCCTTCAGGGAACCTGATTGTTCCGGTGATTAAAAATGCAGATCAGTTAAACCTGGTTGGATTAACCAAGCAAGTGAACGGACTGGCCAATGCAGCCCGTAGCAATAAATTAAAACCCGATGATACCACGGGTGGTACTTTCACCCTTACCAACGTTGGTACTTTCGGAAGCATCATGGGTACCCCCATCATCAACCAGCCGCAGGTTGCTATCATGGCTGTTGGCGCCATCAAGAAACGCCCAATGGTAATTGAAACTGCGCAGGGTGATACAATTGGCATCCGCCATATGATGTATATTTCTTTGAGTTACGACCATCGCATCATCGATGGGGCACTTGGTTCTACTTTCCTCAATGCTGTGAGCAAAGAATTGGAGCATTTCGATCCAAACAGAAGCATTTAGTAAATGTATTAAAATAAAAAAGCGGTTGGCAACTTACATACCAACCGCTTCTATTTTACAGAAAAGACTAAAACTTCTACTCTAAAACAACAGGTTATAGCACACCCCCTTTTGCCAAATACTGCGTTAGGAAATTCTAAAATATACAAGTAACCCGCTGGATCTTGAACTTATATCTCATTGATCTTTGAGAATTACATCAGAAAATTCAATTAATTTAAAGTAATAGAATTACCCTTTAGCGATCAACCTCAAGAATGAAATAGTTTTTTAAAGGTTAACAACAAAGGCTTAATTTGGGTAGATAGCACCCGATTTCTTCATTACCAAATACACTAACCATTTTTACACAATTTGATTTTATTTAAATGACATGTAAACTCTGCTATACCATTTGCTGCGTACTCCTGTTGGGCTGCAATACAGATCAAAAAAACAGAACTGCTGATAGCAGCTTAATCTCATTCAAAGAGCCTAAGTTGGTGAAGATTGCAGGATATAATGGCCATGCGATGGAACCCTTCATATGGAAAGATTCACTTTTGTTTTTCAATAATCTTAATGAAGCACCCGAGAACACCAATATACACTGGGCGATTAAAATAAATGATACCAATTTTCTATATAAAGGGGAAATAGGGAATATAAACAGCGGGTTCTTGGAGGGTGTGCCAACTGCTGATACTACAGGCAACCTCTATTTTGTTAGTAACCGGAGTTATCAAAACTCTTATTCGGTCTTATATGGAGGCAGGTATTCCAATGGAGCGGTAAGCGATGTACATCTTATTAAAGGCGTAAGCCTGATGAAACCCGGGCATGTAAATTTTGATGTTGAAATTTCTGAAG
>JBPOHG010000297.1:0-2731 GCA_052035835.1 Bacteroidota bacterium
AACAATTCCCTTTGGTAAAGTTGATGTTTACCTCATCAAACAATACCCGCTTGCCATAAGCCAGCGTTACATTATTTACACTTATCATAGTTCTTAAAAAGTGCGCAAAGATATATCAAATATGCCAAGCACTTTGTATAAAAAAACAAGCGGGATAAAAAAGCCTGCCGGAAAATCAGCAGGCACGTAAAAAAATGATCCGGAAAATGTTACTGATAATAGAAATATCCTTTATAAATATCCCCGGTTTCCTGATCTGTAAATGTCATTTCTGTTGGATACCCATTGCTGTTATATTGATAAGTAATGGTATTGTTGTAAGTTGCCAACCCACTGGTTGTAGGATTAATTACTCGCTGTTCGGCTGTTATGTTATTTTTCTGGGAAATCCCGCTGAAAGGATAGAAATCCTCCGAAAGAATATTCTCATGCTCCAGCAACACTAACCTGTGCGGCAAGATCCTGTAAAAAGGGTTTGGCTTATTATCATAGCTAACAGTTGAAGTTGCTTTCGAATTAAAATCATAGCTACCACTGAAGCTGCTATAGGTGTAATTGGAATCTACTTCCGAAACAATATTTCCATTGCCATCATAAACATGATGATAATTGGCACGGATATAAGCATTGGGGCCGGTTACATCTAAATGCATGTTAAGGGTAAATGTACCAGCACTACCTGTATATTTATAGATTGCTACATTCGGGCTACCCAACAAGTCGTCAATGGCAGAGTCGTAGTTCATTTTACCATTGCCATCGTAGCCGAAGTATTCCCACGAAATGTAAGAAGGATCGTTTGCTTCAGACAATTTCCTGCTGGAAATTAAAGAATCAGCCCCGTTGTAATAATTATCAACATAAAATTTATTGCCCACTACAATTGCATTATTTACAATCCTGGTACACCTATTTGCTGCATCCCATGTATACGAAGCAATCAACAGGGTATCTATCCCACCCGCCGGTATTGGTGATCCCAGCACATATTTAATTAATTTGGGGGAAGAAGGAGGAACAACGTTATCATCATTGTTGCTTTTACTACATGAAACTAAGAAGAATGTAGCCATTCCTGCATATAAATAAATAGACTTAAGCATAAAGGGTAGGTTTGATTATAAAAAATGAAGCTATTCATATTTTGTAATACTACCAAAAGCTGGGTGCCGCTTTTTTAAGCTTCTTCTTTTTGCTAATTTTGCCGGATGAGCGTAATAAAGGAATTACAAAAGGCTGTTGTTGAAACACTAAAACATACTTACCAGCAGGATTTTACTGAAAAAGATTTCCAGATAAACCAAACCAAGCCAGAGTTTGATGGGGACTATACTATTGTATTGTTTTCATTGGTAAAATCATTGAAACTTTCTCCGGATACCCTCGGCGCTGCATTGGGAAATGCGCTGTTGAAGCAGCACCCCCAATTCTTTGCTGCATTTAATATCATCAAGGGTTTTCTTAACCTCACGATCACTGATGCATATTGGCTTACGATGCTCAAGGAAAACCACCAGGACATTTGTTATGGCAAACAGGCCATGAATGGAAAAAAAGTGATGGTGGAATATTCTTCCCCCAATACCAACAAACCGTTGCACCTGGGGCATTTACGCAATAATTTCCTTGGCTGGAGCGTGGCCGAAATCCTCAAGGCCAATGGATATGAAGTACTCAAAAGCTGTATCGTAAACGACCGGGGTATCCATATCTGTAAAAGTATGATTGCCTGGCAACTGTTTGCCAACGGCGCCACGCCTCAATCCACACACACAAAGGGCGATCATTTTGTAGGCGACTATTATGTAAAATTCAACGATGAATATAAAAAACAGGTACAGGAACTAACGGACACGGGTATGACCAGGGAGGAGGCCGAGAAAAAAGCTCCAATCATGTTACAAACCCAGCAAATGCTGCTCGACTGGGAAGCCGGCAAACCTGATGTATTTGATTTATGGAGAAGAATGAACGGCTGGGTGTATGAGGGTTTTGATATCACCTATAAAACCATCGGCAGCGATTTTGATAAAACGTATTACGAAAGCGATACTTACTTACTAGGAAAAGGAATTGTGCAGGAAGGGCTTGATAAAAATATTTTCGTTCGCAAACCTGATGGCAGTGTATGGATCGACCTCACAGCCGACGGACTGGATGAAAAACTCGTACTCAGGAAAGACGGCACTTCTGTATATATTACACAAGACATTGGGCTGGCCAAACAAAAGTATGAGCAATACCAGATTGACCAAAGTATCTATGTGATCGGTGATGAACAAAATTATCACATGAAAGTGCTCAAACTGATTGCACAAAAACTGGGCCTCCCCTACGCCAATGATATTTACCACCTCAGTTATGGAATGGTAGAACTCCCTACCGGAAAAATGAAAAGCCGGGAAGGGACAGTGGTAGATGCCGATGATATCGTACAGGAAATGTTCAATACAGCACAGCACCATACAGAAGAACTGGGAAAGGTAAAAGACTTTTCAGCTGATGAATTAACCCAACTCTATCGCATCCTGGGGCTGGGCGCCATGAAATTTTACTTATTAAGGGTAGACCCGAAGAAGAAAATGATATTTAATCCCGAAGAGTCTATCGACTTTCATGGATTCACCGGGCCATTTGTGCAATACACGTATGCCAGGATCAGGAGTATCCTTAGGAAAATAGCCCCTGCTGATACTGCCATCAGTGAAACCTTGCTACCCCTGGAGAAAAG
>JBPOHG010000166.1:0-22704 GCA_052035835.1 Bacteroidota bacterium
GCATCCACCGGTATGCTCACTGTAACGCTGCATATCAATAAAAGGGAAATTTCAACGGTTGTGGCTACATTCGAAAGATATGAATACAATGTGCGCTATTATTTTGGTACCGAACATTTTGAAAACGAGATCGACAGTAATTACCGACACCTTATGAACTACCTCGACATTTAGTATTTTCATTATGCAGCACAAAACAGCATCATCCCCTCCTACACTGCACCAATTCTGATACATGCTGTATATTATCAACTTCAAACAAATCAGGCTATTATTACTGCTGCAGGTGATATGCATTAGTTGTTTCGGCCAACAATCGTATCCAGGGTTTAACAATGAAGTAAATGCCCGGATTACTGGTGACACGAACAGCAAATTCAGGGTAACTGCCATTCATGTTTCGGGGAACAATAAAACAAAAAAATACATTATCCTCCGGGAGATTACCGTACGTGAAGGCGATTCAATTCAGGCATCCAAACTTTATACAATCCTGGAAGCCTCCAAACACCTGATTTATAATACCAATCTTTTTAATGAAGTAGATATACAACCTGTATTAAATTCTGCGTATGAAATCACATTGCACATCCTTGTAAAAGAACGTTGGTATATTTTTCCAACCCCGCAATTTAAACTGGTAGACAGGAACCTCAACGAATGGATAAAAGTATACAATGCAGATTTTAACAGAGTAATTTATGGCGGAAAATTTGCCCATTATAATTTCAGCGGAAGAGGCGACCAGTTACGGGTGTTGTTACTTAATGGTTATGCCCGCTCGGTATTGTTAAGCTATACCGCACCTTACAGCAACCCGGCACTTACCGAAGGCTTTTCTGTGGCTGCTGGATTTACACAAGCCCGTGAATTCCCATATAAAACATCTTACAATAACAAGTTGCTCCAGTTCAGGAAAGATGGGTTTGAAAGAAGTTCCTGGTCGGTAGCAGGCACTTACCGAATCAGAAGGGGTTATTTTAAAAGGCATTTGATATCAGCTTCGTATACTAATGTATCCATTAACGATAGTATCCTGGACCCGAAGTACAACCCCAACTATTTCGACAAAAAAACTTCTTCGATAGGTATACCCGAATTCTCATATGCTTACCAGTATATTAATACCGACAATGTGAATTACCCCCTCAAAGGAAAAATATTTTCATTAGTGGCTACCAAACGCGGATTGGGAATTAAGGGTGGTATCAACATGCTATCTTTTGATGCAACATATAGAAAATATTATAGCCACAAACGCAATTTTTATAGCACAGTAGAATTACTCGGGAAGATAAAGGCGCCTTTTCGCCAGGCATATATCAATCAAAGGGCCCTTGGATACAATGACCAGTACCTGCGTGGATTGGAATATTATGTGATTGATGGGGTAGCCGCTGCCGTTACAAAATATACCCTGAGCAAAAAAATACTATCATTCAGGATACCTGTTCCATTTAAAATAAAGGAGTTCCCATATATACCGTTCACCTTTTTTGCTAAAGCTTATACAGATGCTGGCATTTGCCTCAATAAGAATGAATTCAACAGCATGCTCAATAACCGTTTCCTTTATTCCGGCGGATTCGGACTGGATGTACTAACGTTATACGATGTAAACCTGAGGCTTGAATACAGTTTCAACCAATTAGGTGAAAAGGGTTTATTTTTACATGCCCGAAGTAGTTTATAAAAGGTGGCGCAAATTTAACATCATGAAAATTGCAATCTATAGCAGAGGGATGGAGAATGACCAGTTGCAGGACATCAACCTGTTGTTGGATGAGCTTGTAAGCTATGGCGCTGAGCCGGTATTTTTTCAGGATTTTTTCAACCAGTTTTACTCTGCCATCGACATCCCTGTTTCTTATTCAACCTTTAATTCTACAGACAAATTAAATCCGGATATTGATTGCCTCATTAGTTTGGGTGGCGACGGAACTTTACTCGACACCGTTACCCTTGTAAAAGATTCCGGAATACCAGTACTCGGGATCAATTATGGAAGGCTGGGCTTTCTTGCCAATATTGGAAAAGAAGATATCCATACTGCCATAGATGCCATCGCCAACAGGAAGTATGTGCTCGATAAACGAACTTTGATCCACCTGGATGCAAACATTCCTTTGTTCGGACAAAGCCCTTATGCCCTTAATGAGTTTTCGCTGCACAAGAAAGACAGTTCGCCAATGATTAAAATTCACACATACCTCAATGGTGAGTTTTTAAATACCTATTGGGCCGACGGGCTGATTGTTGCCACACCTACCGGGTCTACAGGATATTCACTCAGTTGTAACGGGCCTGTAGTTTTTCCCGACAGCAGCAGTTTCGTCATTACACCGGTAGCACCTCACAACCTGAATATCCGCCCCATCATTGTACCCGATAACACCATCGTATCCTTTGAAGTAGAAGGCAGAACAGATGGGTTTTTATGTACACTCGACAGCAGGCGTGAAATTGTTACCAAAGAAATTCAACTGGCTGTTAAGAAGGAATTGTTTGATATCAATTTGATACGGATGAATGAAAATAATTTTCTTCAAACCCTTCGAAGCAAACTCAGCTGGGGCCTCGATAAAAGAAACTAATCAGCAACCCTATATCCCTGAGAATAATTCAGTGGCTCATGAGTAACAAATCAAAGAAAATACGGCTGATTTTTTTCTTTTACTGGATACTGCTCGCTTATATCATTGCCGCTTTGGTTTGGTGGTACATCGCCCTATCGCAGCAAAACAACCAGATGACAACATATAAACTGCACCGGTTAAAGGCCGATGACCCAAATTATACAGAACAATTTGCAACCATTCAAGATGAAGAAAGGCGAAAAAAAGCACAATACATTGGAGAAGGCGCTATTTTCATGTTGTTGATCATGACGGGCGCCATCTTCGTGTACAGGGCCGTTAGCAAGCAGTTCAGGATCAGCCAACAGCAACAGCATTTCATGATGGCAGTAACTCATGAGTTAAAAACCCCGATCGCTGTTACCAGGTTAAACCTGGAAACGCTGCAAAAAAGAAAACTTGATGAAGGGCAGCAACAAAAACTTCTTTCCAATACACTTGAAGAAGCCGACCGGATGAATACCCTTTGCAATAATTTATTGCTTTCGTCTCAAATAGAAGCCGGCGGCTACCGCATCACCGCAGAAGCTTTTGATATGGGTGAACTTACTGAAGCCTGTATTCAGGAATTCGCTACCCGTTTTCCACAAAAACCTTTTCATACCGCTATCAATGGAAACAATATAATTACAGGCGACCAGATCCTGATGCGAATGGCCATTAACAACCTCCTGGATAATGCCGTTAAATACTCAAGCCGCGAATCCCCTGTAACGATTCGTACCATACAGGGAAATGGCAACCTTACGATTGAAATTGCAGATGAAGGGCAGGGCGTTGAAGAAGTTGAAAAGAAAAAAATATTTGAAAAATTTTATAGGGTTGGCAACGAAGCCACCCGCAAAGCAAAAGGAACCGGGTTGGGATTGTACCTGGTTCAAAAAATCATACAAGCCCACCATGGAAAAATTTTTGTGAAAGATAACCAGCCAAAAGGCTGTATCTTTTCCGTCAGCCTAAAACAGGATGTTTAACGTATGCCACAAAAAAAATACTCCATCTTACTGGTAGAAGATGAGGAAAATTTACAGGAAGCACTCAAACTAAACCTCGAGCTGGAAGGTTATGAAGTAAGCAGCAGCTTCGATGGCGCTACTGCGCTTAAAATGGTAAAACAGGAGCACTTCGACCTCATTATCCTGGATGTAATGCTCCCTGAAATAGACGGCATTTCGGTATGCGAAACCATCAGGGTGCAAAACATGAGCATCCCCATTCTCATCCTCAGTGCAAGAAACAGCAGCGCCGACAGGGTGCTTGGATTAAAAAAAGGAGCCGACGATTATCTAACCAAACCTTTCAACCTGGAGGAATTGCTTTTAAGGGTTGAAAAACTAATTCGCAAAAACGAACAACTTTCAGTGAAATCCCCGGTAGCCGATTCATTTCAATTTGGTAAAAACAGCATTGATTTTAAGGCGCTGGAATGCAGCAACAGGGTCGGTGAACGGATTACATTAACTAAGAAAGAAGCAATGCTTTTAAAACTACTCGTTGAAAACAAAAACGAAGTAGTGACACGTGAAAAAATTCTACAAACCGTTTGGGGCTACAATGTATACCCAACGACAAGGACGATTGATAATTTTATTCTGAATTTCAGGAAGTACTTTGAAGAAGACAGCCGCAATCCCCAATACTTCCACTCGGTAAGGGGTGTGGGATATAAATTTACTGATGCCTGAACGTTGCCAGGTTGATCATTTGAATGACCGATTGTGCCTGCCCGTATAATTCATTCATTTTTTCTGTTCGCTCAAATGGCGTATACAACTGCCACTCAATTTCCCGCATCAGGTCCTGTAATTGAAGGATGATGTCATTTGAAATTCCCCGCTGGTCCATGACACCCATCACGGTATTGCTGCTGATGGCATTTACCGGCATCCGCAATTTACCCGATAAGAATGTTTTGAGTTCTGTGTTCAGCAATGAATAAAATGAAGCACAATCTGTTCTGCCAAGACAATCTTCTGTTTGTTGCAATGGGTTTTGCTGTACAGTTTCTATAATTTGTTGGTTGAAGGTATCCTTTATCATTTCAGGTTCTTCTTCTTTTTCAAGGTGCATTTTTTCATGTGATGCTGATTTGCTTTCCTTCTTGATCCAAAAAAACAGGCTGGTTAATACTACAAAAGCAACAAACAAAACAATCCACCAGCGATGGTGGAAAATGCGGTTGATGAAGCTGAGCTTTTGAGGATGAAGGGCGGCCGTATCGGTATTAATGCCGGTTCCTTTACTCACTGTGCACTCAATAGGAGGCGTTTGTACAGTTTTGTAAGTAGCACTTACGGGATCGAAATAACTGAACACAATAGCAGGTATCGTATATGCGCCGGCGTTATCTGCCGAAAAGGAGTACTCAAATGTTTTGATGCCACTGATAGGCACCGTTGCATTATTTATCCTGTCGGCAACTTTTGGCTCATAGGATTCGATGCCCTGTGGCCATTCAATTTCCGGGATGGTAAGGAGCTGCATATTCCCTTTTCCACTCACTACAACCTCCAGTATACCCGATTCATCTGTAGAAAATTCCTTCTTCTTTACCGAGGCTTTAATCTCAAATTGCCCCACCGCACCTGTAAATGACATTGGCTTCCCAGCTTCAGGAAGCGGTTTCACAACAATACTAACCGGCTGATTGGTTAAGCCAACTGTTTGCCTTACAATGGCATCTGGAGGTAAAGCCATTGACAAATCATCAAAGTAACCGATAATCTCCCGGCTCCGGCTACCGGCATATTCTTCTTTTATAAACTGCAGGTTATTCTCCAGTTCTGCAGGTTCAAGCGCTATCGTTCCCGGCTGCAATGCATACAATTGTGACTTTCTGATCGTGTACACATTGTACTCTTTTCCCTGCAAGCTTGCGGTTTCATGCGTAAAGTCATTGCCTTCTTTCATATCTATTACAGAGAACCCATTAAACGAAGGGTTTTGTGCCAACCGGCTATCACTTTTCAACCTGGTGTAAAGCTTGTAAGTAGCAACAATGGGTTCTCCTACATAGCAGGATGTTTTATCTACATCCAGCCGCAATTGCATATTTCGTTTAACCTTCTCAGTTACATCCTCCCCTTTCTTAAGGATAAAATCTTCAAATCCTTTATTGGGCGCCGGGGCAGGCATGGGGTCAATCATTGAAAAGATGGATGGTGGCTGCTGGCTACTGGATTGTTTACTTACTTTGATAACGACCGGCTTGCTTTTATACACCTGGCCGCCGATTTTTGCTGTTGCTGCACCCAATGTAAAAGTTCCGGTTCTAGTGGGCTTTAAAACAAACCCCAAAGCAATGTACTTTGAAATTTGACCATTGATGTTATTGATCCCCGATTCCTGAGATGGTTGCCCAAGCAACGTAAACGGCTCAAAAGAAGGAGGGCTCAATTGTTGGATACTGGTGGAATTCTCTATAATCAATCTGAATTGAACATATTCATCAATCCCTATTTCCTCGGGAGTTGCCATGGCCGAAAATGTTACCTGTGCTTTACCAGAAGGCACAAGCAACAATATCAGGAGAAAAGCCGTTAAAATTTTCGTGAGAAGAAGCCGCATACAATACTTTAATGCACCTGCAAATTTAATTGACCTGGCATTGTGGTGATTTCCGTTTATCCTAAATCAAGACAATAAACTGTTAATTATAAATCGCCCAGCTGTGGCCTTATAATGATATCTTCCACTACGGCCTGGGGTGAAAGGATGCTTGAGGCATAAATCATGGACGCTATATCTGCCGCTTCCATGATCCTGCCATTGCTGTTATCAAAACCACTCCAGGAATCGGTCATTACTGCCCCGGGGAAAACCCCCGTTACTTTGATACCATACGGCCGCAATTCATGGCGCAAATTCTGATTGAGCCCATTGAGCGCAAACTTGCTTACACTATAACAGCCCCCGCCATCATAAGGCTTCAGGGAAGCGACCGAGCAAATATTAAAAATATGGCCTGCCCCTTTACTTTTCATGGCAGGAATAAGGTTACGGGAAAGCTGGTAGGCACTAAAGAAATTAATATTCATCATGTATTCCATCGCACCTTCTGGTTCATCGATGCAATTACCGGGAAGATATACACCCGCGTTATTTACCAGGATATCGGGATGGCCTATACGCAAACAATCAGATGCGAACTGCTTTACAGCATCCTTATCACATAAATCAACAGAAAACACATGTATTTTTTTGTTCCCGGTATTTTGGCCAATCTCTGCTTTTACTTGTTCCAGCAGCCCTATGTTCCTTGCGCAGAGGACCAATTCATGGCCTTTTTCGGCAAAGGCCACAGCTATCGCTTTTCCGATTCCCCTGTTAGCACCTGTTATTATTACCATTATCATTGAAATTTAAAAAAAATATAATAACTACCTTCGCAGTTCGTTGTAAAGTTAGCCATCGTTCACTTAAAAGCAACAAAGGCATGAGCCAACGTTACGAGCATTTATTTTTTGACCTAGACCATACATTGTGGGATTTCGACACGAATGCCCGTAATACCCTCACCGATCTTTTCCATGAATTTGAATTGCATCAGCGTGTAACGCCCTCGTTCGATGATTTTTACAACAAATACATCTATCACAACCAACTGCTCTGGGACCGTTTTCAAAAAGGGTTTATCAGTGCAGATGACCTGAAGTGGAAAAGAATGTGGCGTACATTGCTTGAGTTTAAAATCGGCGATGAAAAACTTGCCAGGCAACTCAGTGGCCGGTTCCTGGAAGTACTGCCCACGAAAAAAGAAGTATTCCCTTACACAAATGAGATCCTGCAATACCTCAGCCAAAAAGGATACACCCTCCACCTGATCACGAACGGCTTTGAAAAAACGCAATGGAGTAAATTGCGAAACAGCCAGCTCGACCATTTCTTTTCGGAAGTAATTACATCGGAGGCAAGCAACAGTGTAAAACCCGAAAAAGAAATCTTCGATTATGCACTACAGAAATCCGGTGCAGATATCAGGGAGTCTATTATGATTGGAGATAATTTAGAAGCAGATATCAGGGGCGCCATCAATGCCGGGATGGACAGCATTTTTGTAAACCATATAAGTGCAACTACAGATCTGCAGCCAACCTATACAGTTACCCATCTCAATGAACTGGAAGGGATTTTTTAGGCATAAAAAAACCTCCCGGTGGGAGGTACAATCTTTTTTTCTGACAATTAGATTTTCGCTGTTTTATCTTTCTTGTCTTTGCAGCAAGACTTGGCTTTTGCAGTTTTTGTGCAGCAAGATTTACCTTTTGCACATTTCTTCTTTTTGCCTTTGTCTGCATTTGCAAAACTAACACCGGTAACCAGTAAAGCTGCAGTAGCTAACAACAATAATTTTTTCATCTTATAAGTTTGATTTGATTTGAAGATCAACGTAAAATTAAGCCTTAAATTATAAACCAGGAGGCCGATTTTGTTAAATATTCACCGTTCATCCATATAACCCGGAGGCCTACCCGACCCTAATTATAAAGTAGCCAGTACAGTTACCCCACCTTTCACAACCTCGTTTAACTGAACATTTACTTTGGTTCCAACAGGCAACAGGAGGTCTACCCTGCTTCCGAACTTTATGAAACCCAATTCATTACCTTGTTTTACCTGCTGGCCAACTTCCAGGTAATTGCTGATCCGTTTGGCAAGCGCCCCTGCAATCTGTTTTACCAGCACTTCGGTATTCCCTTTACGAATGACAACTGAATGTCGTTCATTTTCTGTTGAAGACTTAGGGTTCCAGGCCACCAGGTATTTCCCTTTGTGGTATTGATTGTACACGACTTCCCCGCTGAGCGGATTGCGGTTAACATGTACATTGGCAGGGCTCATAAATACTGAAATCTGAAGCCTTTTGGTTTTGAAGTACTCGGTATCAACCGTTTCTTCAATGACCACTACTTTACCATCGGCTGGAGAAATAATTTTTCCGTCTTCTATCGTCAGCGTCCTTGATGGTATTCTGAAAAAAGAAATAATAAACAGCCACAACCCAACGGTAATTACCAAAAAGCTGATGCATAACCAAAGTGCAGTATTGCCCCAAAACCAGAAAACTAGTAAATTAAGTATACCTACCAAAATAGTGGTTATGGCAATTGATTTATATCCTTCCCGATGTATGGTCATTGCAATACAATTGAAGGGCAAATGTACAACCAGCGCCCCAGTTTTGAACGCAGCTACCCGATTAATTTGAGGTATACCCATACCATGGGTGCAGCAAAAAGAAGCGAATCGAACCTGTCGAGGAAACCACCATGCCCCGGCATGATGCTGCCGCTGTCTTTAACGCCTGCCATTCTCTTAAGTTTGCTTTCAAAAAGATCGCCCAATGTTCCAAAGAAAGCACAAATAGCAGCAATGGAAAGCCAATGATACCAGGCGAGGAGTTTGGCCTGTGGTATCATAGTTCCCAATACAACAATGACGATGACACATAGCAGGGCGCCACCAATGGTGCCTTCCCATGTTTTCTTGGGTGAAATTGCCGAAAAGGGGGTTTTTCCAATGAGGGAACCAACTATATAAGCCATCGTATCATTGATCCAAATAGAAAAAATTACTGCGCAGGGAAATAGCGGGGAATAAGCGGCGGCAAGGCTATGCGTTCCACTGGCAGTTGCACGATTGGAATCAATGCCTAAATCAATCAGCATAAGAACGGGTACAATAATATAAATAAATGCCACCGGCATGTACAAAAAATACTTTCGGGGGTTCATTAGTTTCACCAGTTTACTAAACTCATACAGGCACCCGAACAAAACAATGGTGAATAAACCCGTAAATGTATACCCGTTGATAAACAATCCGGCCAGCATTACCAGCACAAACACGACAGCAGTAAGGGAACGTGTTTTTAGTGTTTGGAGATTCAATGCCACAATGAAATAGTTTATGGTTGAGTTGAAGAAGCGAATGGATTACCCGAAGGCGTATCCGCCAATAGCACCTGTTCCCGGGTATAGATCTTCATCTTGTTTTTTTGGGAATAACGTATCAATGTTTTAAAAAGAAAGAAAAGGATCACTATCGCTATCAGCCCAAACCACCATTCAACTTTCGGATCAATTTTGCTAACGTCTGGTTTTTCATTTGCCCTGCTTAATGCAAAGAGTTGTGCCACTGCAATTGCGTTGTTGAGAAAATGCGCTATGATATTCACCCAAATATTCCTTGTTTGATAAAACATCCAACCCAAGACAAATCCCAACACTACCCTGCTCAGAAAAAGGTAAACAGACATATGAATAAGGCTAAACACGATTGAAGTTACCAGGATGGCCAGGAAAGGGCGTTTCCACCATTTCACCAGCAGGGTTTGCAAAACACCCCTGAAAAAAACTTCTTCAAATAAAGCCGGGAAAAAAGCCATGATGAAAACGGCTAAAATAAATTCGGGCCAGCTGGTTAGATTACTAAGTGCAACCACCTGTTCATTGTACTCTTTTTCTAATTGCTGTGCCATTGTATCGAGTGAAGGGAAATGTACTACCATTTTCTTCACCAGCTCTTCCATCGGAGCGGCCATGATATTGGCGGTGAATATGATTAAAAATCCTATCAGTACCTGGTAAATATTGATATATCGGTTAAAGCCCAGCCAAAAAGGGCGCTTTCCATTGCAAACGAGTGAAAACAAAACAGCTGGAACAAACAAAAGGCTAAATGTTCCCAATACCTGCATCATCCGGGCTGTATTTACATGTCGCGGATCTTTGATGGCAGCCATAAGGGCATCCCCCATATTTTCAAGAGAAGTGCCTTCCGGAATGATAGAAGAAGCCACCAGCATTTGGATAATAGCGGTTAAAACAAAGCCCAAACCTATGAATACGAGCAACATACCCAATTGCCCGGCCCCCGTGTACCCCTTAATACTTTTGTATTGCATACGCCGCTGATAAAGTGTAAATTTGCAGCCGCAATATACAAAGAATGCTATGCCCAGAATAGGCAATATTGAATTACCCGAATTCCCGCTGCTGTTGGCGCCCATGGAGGATGTTAGTGACCCCCCGTTCAGGGCGGTGTGCAAAGACAATGGGGCCGACCTTATGTATAGTGAGTTCATCAGCAGTGAGGGGCTTATTCGTGATGCCATAAAGAGCAGGCAAAAACTCGATTTCAGCGAAGAAGAACGCCCATTTGGTATCCAGATTTTTGGGGGTGATGAAGAGGCCATGGCGATGAGCGCCCGTATTTGTGAAACAGTAAACCCCGACCTGGTAGATATTAATTTCGGATGCCCGGTAAAGAAAGTTGTGAGCAAAGGTGCCGGCGCCGGTGTACTGAAGGATATTGACCTGATGGTGCGTTTAACCGAAGCCGTTGTGAAAGGCACTAGTTTGCCGGTTACTGTAAAAACCAGGCTGGGATGGGATGACAACAGTAAAAATATTGAAGAAGTAGCCGAACGTTTACAGGATATTGGCGTAAAAGCTTTGTCGATACACGGCCGAACCCGATGCCAGCTCTACAAAGGCGAAGCAGATTGGACGCTGATTGGCAAAGTAAAAAACAACCCCAGGATTCATATCCCCATTTTTGGGAACGGGGATATTGATAGTCCGCAAAAAGCCGTGGAATACAGGAACCGTTATGGCGTAGATGGAATTATGATTGGCCGTGCTGCTATAGGATACCCATGGATTTTCAGGGAAATTAAAGCCTTTGTAAAAGACGGAACGGTCTTAGCGGCCCCCAGCCTTGAAGAAAGAATTGCTGTTTGCCGGAAACACCTGCATAAGTCTGTTGAATGGAAAGGCCCCATTGTAGGTATCAATGAAATGCGCAGGCATTACACCAATTACCTGAAGGGGTTGCCTGGCATCAAAGAATTCAGGTATAAACTGGTTACATTAACGAGCCCCGAAGCCATCAATGAAGTATTGGATGAGATCAGCGTTCATTACAAAGATTACCAGTTTGCCCATACGCCAATTGAAATCGTGAACTACCACGAAAAGTGCCCATTGTAAATCCTATTCGATGCCCAATGCCGATTTGATTTCTTTCCCTAATGGATTTACTGATGGCCCGAAATAATGAGTGAGGTTTCCATTTTCATCAACAATGAATTTTGAAAAATTCCATTCGGGATGTTGTTGATTCCAGCCGTTGAGGGCGGGGCTTGAAAGCCACTGGTATACCGGCTGCTGCTTTTCCCCGGGAATAACCTGCCCCTTTTGTGCCAACAGAAAATCCACTCCGTAATTCTTGCTGCAAAAAGCTGCGATGTCTTCATTCGATCCGCGTTCCTGGTTCTTAAAATCTGAAGAGGGGAAGCCAATAACCATGATTTGTTGGCCATAACGCTCGTGTAGCTGCTGCAGTTGAGCTAACTGTGCCGTATAGCCGCAATCTGATGCAGTATTCACCAGCAGGATTTTTTTACCGATTGCACTTGCCATTGACACCCGGCTTCCATTAATAGAAGTAAATTCAAGCGTATGAAATGATGCAGGTGCCTTTACGGGAGACGGTGGATTTAACTGATGCTTACCCGCTTTTCCTGTTAACATGAGAACAGGATAAAAAGCTTTCAATAATTTTTGTCTAAAAGTCATGCCCGTAGAATGCCTGTTTACATAATATACATATACGCTCAGTGCTATCAATAACAACATCACAAACTTAATTGTTGCAACAATCTTTCGTTTCCATGTTGATTTTTTCATGATAAGCGTTTGTTGTTAAAAAATCTAACGGATGATCCACTTAAACAATTTGAGTTTCCCTTTAAATGGAGGGTATTTCAAAGACGGATCAAACCAGGCAGGTGTTTTCATCAGAGCTTTTGAATGGCTGAATGTTTCAAAACTATATTTTCCATGATACTTTCCGGTTCCACTGAAACCCCTTCCTCCGAAAGGAAGGTGATGATTGGTTAAGTGCCATGCCGAATTATTGATACATCCTCCACCAAAAGCAACCTGTTGCAACCACCATTCTTCATTCTTACCTGATGCAGTGAACAGATAAAAAGCAAGCGGATTTTTATTTTTATCAATAATTGCTTTTGCCTCTAATTTGTTGTTAAAAGCGATAATGGGAAGAATAGGCCCAAAAATCTCTTCCTGCATGATGGGGCTTTCTGCTGAAACCTGTTCCATTAATGTAGGTTGAATATAACATGCTTCCCGGTTGTGTTTACCACCATATATAATCTTCCCATCCTGGAGATATTTAATGAGGCGGTTGAACTGCGTTTCATTGATAATTTTTCCATAATTATAGCTGCCTTGTGCATCTTCACCGAAAAAAAGGTTCAGCTTCCTGGCAATAGCATTGATCAGTTTGTTCTTCACAGACTCATGCACCAGCAGGTAATCGGGGGCTACACACATTTGGCCTGCATTTGAAAATTTAGCCATCACGATCCTGTTAGCAGCCACTTCAATATTAGCATCCGGTTCCACCACACAGGGGCTTTTTCCACCAAGTTCCAATGTTACCGGTACCAGTTTGGAAGCTGCCATTTCATACACCTTTTTACCAACAGGGATACTACCGGTAAAGAATACATGATCAAATGCAAAACGGTTCATCATCTGGGGGATTACAGTTGCCCCATCTCCTTCTGCTACCGCTATATACCTGTTGTCGAAATTTTCTGTGATCATTTTTTTAATCAGGGCGCTGGTTGCAGGGGCATGTTCTGAAGCTTTTAGCACCATACAATTCCCCGCAGCAATAGCTCCAATCAGCGGTGTCAAGAGCAGCATAAATGGATAATTCCAGGGGGCGATTACCAGCACGAGCCCCAATGGTTCACGCATCACATAACTTGAAGAGGGAAAATTCACCAGGTTGGTGCCCACAGGTTCATGTCGCATCCAGTTTTTCAACTCACCCAGGGCATGGTTGAGTTCTGATATTACAAAACCATTTTCGGTAACCCAGGATTCCTCCGGGCTTTTTTTAAGATCGGTATGCAATGCCCGGTAAATCTCCTGTTCATATAACAACACCGCTTTTTTGAGTGTTTGCAACTGTTGTTTCCTGAATGTATATGGCCTGGTGACTCCGCTGTTAAAATATGCCTGCATCGCCTGAAGATCGTTTAGAGAAACCATTGCCTTAAATTTGTTTAAAGTTAGCAAACAATTGATGAGCGATGAACATTATATGAAACTGGCGCTTGCAGAAGCAAACAAGGCATTTGAAAAAGATGAAGTGCCCATTGGCGCTATCGTAGTCATGCAGGACAAAATTATTGCCCGGGCATACAACCAGGTTGAATTATTGAATGATAGTACGGCTCATGCCGAGATCCTGGCGCTTACAACAGCTTATCATCACCTGGGGAGCAAATACCTGCCCGATGCCTGCTTATATGTAACTGTAGAGCCCTGCCTTATGTGCAGCGGCGCTTTGTACTGGAGCAAGATCGGGAGAATTGTATTTGGAGCCAGGGACGACAAGAATAGTTACCGCAGGTGTACCGGATCAAACAATCCCTTTCACCCCAAAACCATCATCCGTGGAGGCGTTATGGAAAATGAATGCTCCCAACTCATGAAAGATTTTTTTCAGCGGCTGAGATGAATTTTCAGGTATCGTAAACATGCTCAACATTTCGGCTTTACATTTGTAGTGATTCAGTAAATATTGTTACACTCATAAACTTTTTATTATGGCATTTACACTTGGAGCGCTTCCTTACGCACATGATGCACTGGAACCACATATCGACACACAAACCATGCAGATCCACCATGGCAAGCATCACCAGGCATACGTTGATAACCTCAATAAAGCCATTGCAGGGACCGACTATGAAAACAAATCTTTGGAAGAACTGGTAAAAAGTGCCGGAAGTATCAGTGCGGCTGTTCGCAATAATGGAGGTGGGCATTGGAACCATACATTTTTCTGGGAATCAATGTCCCCAGATGCAGGCGGAAAGCCTACAGGGAAACTGGCCGACGCCATTAACGATGCGTTTGGTTCACTGGATGCCTTTAAAGAAAAATTCAGTACTGCAGGTATGACACGCTTTGGAAGTGGCTGGGCATGGCTTATTGTAAAAGATGGTAAGCTGGAAGTGAGCTCAACGCCCAACCAGGACAATCCATTGATGGATGTTGCCGAAGTAAAGGGCACACCAATTTTGGGGGTAGATGTTTGGGAACATGCATATTATCTCAAATACCAGAACAAAAGGGCCGATTACCTGGGAGCCTTCTGGAACGTAGTAAACTGGGGTAAAGTAGCCGACCGTTTCAACGCCGCTCGTTAATCTGCATAAACATTCATTTAAAAAACCTGAAAGCAGCAATTAGCCACTTGCATGCTTTCAGGTTTTTTTATTGTTGAAATCATGGCAATGGGTCATATCCATGACTGCCCCAGGGATGGCACTTACTCACTCTTTTGAGCGTTAACCAAAAACCTTTGAAAGGCCCATACTTTTTAAAAGCGTCTATCCCATACTGGGAGCAGGTGGGGGTAAACCTGCATTTGGGGCCAAGCCATGGAGAAATCACCCACTGGTATATTTTTATCAGGGCTATAAACGGGAAACTAAATATTTGTCGTAGTAGTTTCATCAGTCATTTTTTGCAGGCGTTTCAGGATTGTTCCAAATTTGTCAAACACTGTTTCATAGTCGGGAAGTTCTTTTCCGGTGTATAACACAAAGACGGAGAGCTGTTTTTGTTGTGCAACCAGGTGGTTGTACAATGTATTTTTTTGCAGCCGGTAGGCTTCCCGCATCAAGCGCTTGATCCTGTTTCGGTCTACTGCTTTTTTGAAATAGCGGCTGCTCACCCCAATGCCAGCCTGCAGTTGATGCTGGGTGTTTTGTGGTAGCCATACTACTTTAAAAGGGAAATGTGAAAATTGCTTTCCTTTTTGGAAAAGCATTTCAATAAGCTTCCTGCTCTTCAGCTTGTCGGCCTTTCTGTAATAATATCGTTCGTTTGGATGCAATCGGATGTAAAAATAAAAAAGCCTCTGCGTAAGCAAAGGCTGTATTCAATGAGTCTGGGGAAAATATCCCCCGCTTATTTATTTTTTTGAACCATGCTCATCAGAAACAGTCAGTCTGTGACGTCCCTTTGCCCTTCGGCTTGCCAATACTTTGCGGCCGTTGGCATCCTGCATGCGTTTACGAAAACCGTGAACAGATTTCCTGCGGCGGGTATGGGGTTGATAGGTTCTTTTTTTACCTGGCATTGTTGATGATTTTTCCTTTTACAAATGTTGTTAACTTGTTCCGATCAGCCAGGCACCATCCCGGCTTCTTGTGAAAGGACGGCAAAGGTAAGGGTTTTACAGATAAATATGAAAAGAATGCAAAGTTTTCATTCAAGACATTTATAATCAGCTAAGTAACAATTTTTGTGCTGCTACTTCCCTGCCAAAAAACTGGCTGGCATGGCTATTAAAATCTGATGTTTCGCCGGTTGTATAAAAGACCTGATTTTCACCTTTACTGCAACTGGCTTCCATTTCCGGGTGCCTTTCTAAATAATCCCGCAGGCTGTTAGCTACAATAGTGCCTTGCGAAACTATCTTAACCCGTTCGTGCAGCATAGAGGCAATCGTACCGGCAATCAGCGGGTAATGGGTGCATGCAAGCAGGATCGTATCAATCTGGCTGTCTTTAGCCATCAGGGATTCAATGTCTTTGCGAAAGAAATAGGCAGCCCCGGGTGACAACTGTTCATTGTTTTCAATCAAAGGAACCCACATTGGACAAGCCTGCTGGCTAACTTTAACATGGGGGAAAAATTTCTCTATTTCAATGAGGTACGACCCCGATAGAACTGTTCCACTGGTACCAAGGATCCCAACATGGCCGCTATCACTATATGTACCTATCACTTCAGATGTAGGCCTGATGACCCCCAGCACCCTTTTTTCCGGGCCTATCCCGGGCAGGTCCTGCTGTTGAATGGTACGAAGCGCTTTAGCCGAAGCGGTATTGCAAGCCAGTATTACGAGTGGGCAGCCCTGGCTAAAAAACCATTGAACGCATTGCAGCGTGTATGCGTAAACGGTATCATAATCCCTCGATCCGTATGGGGCCCTTGCATTATCGCCCAGGTAGAGGTAGTCGTATTGCGGTAAGAGGGTTACGATTTCTTTTAAAACCGTAAGGCCACCATATCCACTATCGAAAACCCCAATGGGGCCAGTAACTGATTTCATGATTCACAAAAATAACAAAGCCACCCGTATAGCGGATGGCTTTGTGTTCAAATTATATGTTTCGCAGCAATTATCCTTTCTTAGGTGCCGGCGCAGCAGGTTTAGTTTCTACCGCATCCTTAATTCCGAGTTTTTTCTTTACCAATGCAAGTACATCGTCACCCGGAGGGCCTACAATTACCGAATTGATATCCAGGATATAACTGTACCCATTGTCTTTGGCAACTGCACGAATAGCTTCCAGTGCTTTGTTACGCAATGGCGTAATTTTTTTCTGTGCTTCCTGCTGGTACATTTCCTGTGCCTGTTGGTTCCAACTATTAACACGCTGATACAATGCTACCAGTTCATTCTTCTTGATTTCTTTCATACTAGCTGAAAGTTTGGCAGAATCCCTCACAAAAATGCTGTCTTTATCATTCAGCTCCTTCATCATATCCTGTCCCTGCTGTGCAAGTGAGGCCTGGTATTCTTTGAGTTCATTGTCTGCTTTTTCTGCTTCCGGCATCACTCCAATCAGTTCATCGGTACTGATATATCCAATCTTGGTTTGTGCAGATGCTGTAAAGAAACCTACAACCATGACACCTGCTACGAATAGTTTTTTCATTGTGTTTTAATTGTTTACTTGTTTGATTTATTATAAATAGTGGTCAAAACCATTGCCATTGCTGCACCCTTACGGGCTATTACCAATTATTTAACACCCAGGCTCCTCAGAATTTCTTCGCTCTTATCAAGTTTTGGGTCGGCAAAGATAACGGTAATTCCTTCACTTTTATCGAGGATAAAGTCATATTGTTTTTCTACCGCCAGCTTCTGCACTGCATTGTACACTTTATCCTGGATAGGCTTTATTAATTCCTGCCTTTTCTTAAACAGATCGCCTTCAAAGCCATAACGTTTGCGTTGTAAATCACGCAGTTCTTTTTCTTTATTAAATATTTCGTCTTCCCTTTTCTTGCGAAGGTTATCGGGAAGCATTACCTGTTCTGCTTCAAAATCTTTCACCATTTTATCCATGGCGGCCTGCTTTTGGTCGATTTCCTGTTGCCATAGGGCACTGAACTGATCGAGTTTTTGTTGTGCATCTTTATACTCAGGTAATTTATCCAGAATAAATTTTGAATCTATCACTGCATATCGTTGTGCAGATGCAGAAAAAGATACAAGCGCAAAACAAATGGCGGCAAAAATAATTTTTTTCATGGCCGGTTATTTTTATGAATGATCCCTGTTACAAATTTATTCGGCTTCCTGGCCCAGCATAAAGGTAAATTTAGCAGCGCCTTTGATACCGCTGTTTTGATTGTACCTGTCGAGCCCAATGCCATAATCAAATCCCAATAAACCAAACATTGGCAGGAAGAATCGCATACCAACACCAACTGAGCGGCGCAGTTTAAAAGGGTTGTAATCTTTAAACTTATACCATCCATTGGCAGCTTCAAAGAATGCTAAACCATAAATGGTACTGCTGGCACTCGTGCTGAAAGGGTAACGCATTTCAACCGTGTATTTATTGAAGATCGTAAAGTATTCAGACGGCGTAATCCCGTCGGGGTTTACTTTAGGGTTTGAACTTCCATAAACTGGATATCCGCGGTGTGCGATGATATCGTAGCCCAGCAATGCCTGGGTATTGCTTAATCCTGCATCGCCCACCTGGAAACGTTCGAATGGTGAAACTTCCAGGTCGCGGTTGTACTTTCCTATGAAGCCAAATTTAGCAGCAGCCCTAAGAATAAACTGCTTGTTTTTTTCGGCGCCCCTGGCACGTCCGATCGGTGTATACCAATCGCCGCTGAATCGCCATTTATGAAATTCGGGCAGTGCGTATTTGTTGGTGGAACCAGATGAAATTCCCATCAATGAATATGGAAGGGTGAACTGTCCACTCATGGTGAAATTGGATCCGCTGGTTGGGAATATCGGGTTGGGGCCGGCAGAGTTACGAATCAATGCAACTTTCAGGCTGATGTTGGTAGATGTACCATTGGTTAAGCCACTGAAAATATTCGCATAATTACGCAGTTTATACTGCTGAAAATTGAGGGAATAAACAAGGTTGAAATAATCATCTGGCCATTTCAATTGCTTACCCAACGAAATACCAAAACCTACTGTTTTTACGTACTGGGTATCTCCGCAGGATTTACAATAGTTACCGAACCCATCCGATGCATTGGCGAATTTTGTATTGTAATAACTGATAGAGAAAGAGTTTCTCTTCTTTCCACCAAGCCAAGGTTCAGTGAAAGAAAAATTATACGACCTGTATGCCCTACCGTTAGATTGTACCCGGAGGCTGAGCCGCTGGCCATCTCCAGAAGGCAACGGATCCCAGGTAGATTTGCTTAGAATATTTTTGATGGAGAAGTTGTTGAAAGTAACGCCCAATGTTCCGGTAAGGCCGATACCACCTCCAAACCCTGCCGACAACTCTAATTGGTCTGATGATTTTTCTTCTACTTCCCAGGTAATATCCACCGTTCCATTATCGGAATTGGGAACAATATTGGGATTGATCTTTTCGGGGTTGAAATAACCCAGTTGTGATAATTCACGCTGGGTACGAATGATATCTGAACGGCTGAATTTTTCTCCGGGGATGGTACGCAATTCACGCAGGATCACATAATCTTTTGTTTTATCGTTACCTGTAACCGATATTTTCCCATAAGTGGCTTGGGGGCCTTCTCCCATCCTGATCTCAAAATCGATCGTATCATTGTATACGGCTGTTTCAACGGCATCCAGCCTGAAGAACAGGTAACCATCGTCCTGGTATAAACTGGTAATATCCCCGCCTTCCATAGACAATTGCTTACCCAGCCTTTTATTCAATAACTCGAGGTTGTAAATGTCTCCTTTGTTTATCCCCAACAGGTAATTCAATACCGAATCTGAATATTTGGTATTCCCCCTCCAGGTAATATCACCGAAATAATATTTACGCCCTTCGCTAATTTTCATATGGATATCCAGGTTGCTTTTGGGATTGAGAATGGAAGTATCCTTAACCATCATAGCGTCCCTGAAACCCTGTGCATTGTAATATTCAATGATCTTTTCTTTGTCTTCAGCATATTTTGTTTCGTTGAATTTAGCATTGCTGAAAAGCTTAAACCTGAAATAAGGGTCAATGTAACTTTTGGTTTTACTGGGTGAAAGAAAGGCCATCTCCTGGAGGTATTTCTTAAAACTTTTCCCTTTTGCCGTATCGCCATACGGGCTCACGGGGCGTTGTGGGAAAAGTGTAAACCTCGACATCTCCTTCGTCCCTTTCATTTGTTTTTTCAGCTTTGCATCTTCAATACTTTCGTTCCCGCTGAAATTGATTGAATTGACTCTAACCTTATTGCCTTTGTTGATATAAAAGGTAAGGGCTACTGCATTTACGATACCCGAAATAGACTCTTCTTTGGTATCAATCGTTACATTTCTGTAGCCTTTATCATAGTAGAACTTCCTGATTACTTCTTCTGCACTCAGTTTCATATTTTCGGTAAGCACCCTGTCTTTTGCCAAACCAACTTTGCCTTCAAGATCATCTTTTTCTCCTTTTTTTATGCCTTCAAATTTGAAGTCAAGCAAACGAGGCCTTTCTGTTACTGCAATTTCAATAAACAGGTTGGTATCTTCTAAACGAGTTAAGTAAATCTGCACATTTGAAACCAGGCTTTGTCGCCATAGTTTGGCAATTGCTTTTCCAAAAACATCCGATCCCGGCAACTGGATTTTATCCCCCACAGCGAGGCCTGAAATTGAAACAATCAGGTTTTGGTCAAAAGCTTTGGAACCAGTAACTGTGATTCCACCGATGGTATACTGTTTTGGATATTTGCTATTGAATATTTCCTGCAATGCCGGATTTACTGAAACAGGAGTGGTATCCCCTTGAATTTGTGCAAATAATTGTTGCCCAATAAGAAATACAAGCGCAGTAAGTATTGATTTCGGGTAAATCCTATACATCAATTGGTTTTTTACGAGCGGCAAATTAAGCCCATTAATGAAAACTATTTGTTAAATGAAAGGCTCGCATCGATTCGTTTCAGAATAAAAGGCCGCCCGGTATTCGTCATAATTATTTAATCAATCCATCTCAATTTCCTGTTGCAGGTTCCTGTTTCAGTTGTTCCCCTGTTTTTCCAAAACGCCGCTCCCTTTGCTGAAAATCTACAATGGCTTCATAGAGGTTTTCCTTCCTGAAATCGGGCCAGCGGGTATTTGTAAAATACAACTCTGCATAAGCAAGCTGATATAACAGAAAATTGCTGATCCTGAACTCACCGCTGGTACGAATCATTAACTCAGGATCGGGAAAAGCGCTGGTAGAAAGGTATTGTTGCAGCGTATCCTGGCCAATCATCCCAGGATCAATTTTGCCGGCTTTTGCATCGGCTGCGATGTTTTTTACGGCATTCACCAATTCCCATCGGCTGCTATAACTAAGTGCCATTACCAGGTTGAGCCCGGTATTGGAAGCAGTTTCGGCCAGCGCTTCATGTAATTCCTGCCTGGCGTATTCGGGTAACATATGCATATCCCCGATTACGTGCAGTTTGATATTATTCTTGTTGAGTGTGGGAACCTCTTTACGTATGGTATCAACCAATAGTTCCATCAGGCCGGTGACTTCATATTCGGGCCTGTCCCAGTTTTCGGTACTAAAAGCATACAATGTGAGGTATTCAATCCCTAATTCTGCGGCACCTTCCACGATATCACGCACACTTTCCACTCCGTGAAGATGGCCGTACAAGCGGTCTTCCCCTTTCTCCTGTGCCCAGCGGCCGTTCCCATCCATTATGATGGCAATATGCCTGGGGAGGCGGCCCTGATCTATTTTTTCTCTAATGCTCATAAGAAAGTGGCCCGGCAAACCGGGATTAAGGGCGCAAAAGTAACGAAAATTGGCTGAAACCCGTTAAATAACCTTGCCTGTTTACTGTTCCGGTACCCGGGTGATTATTCCAATAAAAAAGCCGCCTTTACAGGCGGCTCAACTATGTTTGATAGGAACTATTTAGTCAACTGTTGGGCATTTATACGTTCCAATATTGATTGAGATGCCCACTTCGGCAATTACATACTGGTCTTTTTGCTTGCTCCAACCTCTTTGCCTGCCCGGGACACTGCTCAACATATTGTTAGGGTCAATTTCATATGACCTGTCTTGCAGCAGGTATGCCAATGAAGGGCCGGTTGGCCCATCGGGGAAATAAGGATCTTTTGGCGCAAAGGTGGTGCTCACATCATCCAGATAATCGGTCGTTGTAAAACGTTGGCTTATTTCGAATGAAAGATTCACTTTTGGGGTAACACTGTATTTTATACCCACACCAAATGGGATGCAAAGCGCCATGGTATTGTATTCTTTACGGCCCTCATATCCGCCTGTTTGGCCTTCGGTCCCCAATGGGCGAAGGAATACTTTTTGTCCGTCGTAGAAAGTATACGGATCATACGTAAAAATGCCTACACCCAGTGTTACATACGGAGTGAAGCTATAATTGGGGTCATTTGGCACATACTTAAAGAAATTGAAGTCCCCCTGTACGGCCAGTTCAAAGATATTTGAGTTGAAGCTGAGGTTCCTCGTGCGCTGATAATCATTTTTACTATACACATCGCTGTATCCCAATTGTGCAAACCTGCCTGCAATACGCATGGCAATGTAATTGCTGAATTGTTTGCGGAAAAAAAGCCCAACCGAAGGCTTGGGGCGGTTTAAGGCTGCACGTGTGTTTAAGTCGCCAAAATAATGGGCGCCACCTACCGTGATGCCAAATTCCCCTTGCTGCACATAACCATCCTGCGCCGTTGCGGTATTACAAAGGATAACTGCGATTAAAAAAGAACGAATGATACGATTCACTTTAAAAAATTT
>JBPOHG010000143.1:0-8595 GCA_052035835.1 Bacteroidota bacterium
AGCAGCTTCAATAACATTGTCATGGCCTTTCCACAACTTATCACCCCGCATTTTAAAATAAGCATCTAATTTGCGCTGGATCACCGGCATATGTTCCTCCATTGCCTGCTCTGCATACTTCTGCATCTTGGAATCAATCGTAGTATAAATCTTCAAACCATCCCTGTATAAATTATAAGGCTCCCCAGTTTTGGGATTTTTGTTTTTCTTGCACCAGCCCTTCAACACATCAATTAACACTGAACGGTAATAAGGTGCAATCCCAACATTTTCATCAATCTTTTTATAATTCGTAATAAGCGGTTTTGCTTTTAGCTTCTCCCCTTGCTCGGGTGTAAGGAATTTTTGCCCGGCCACTACCATTTGATTGATCACGACATTACGCCTGATCAATGCATTTTTGGGATGGCGGATGGGTTCATAAATAAAGCCTTTCAGCATTCCAATCAAAACTGCAGCTTCTTCAATTTTTAAATCTATCGGCTCTTTCTGAAAATATGTTCGAGATGCATTGCGGATACCATACACATTGCCCCAGGGAGCCCTGTTCAGGTAAAGTGTAATAATTTCCTCCTTTGTAAAATTCCGCTCCAATTTCACTGCCACGATCCATTCTTTCATTTTATCTATCCCACGCTCAACGATGTTCCCTTTTCCCTGCCCGAGCATCATTTTTGCCAACTGCTGCGTAAGGGTGCTGCCCCCACCTTGCGTACCTGCAGTAAAAACCACACGTGCAAGCGCCTGTGCATCGATGCCCGAATGGTCGTAGAAACGCTCATCTTCTGTTGCAATCAATGCGTTGATGACATTGGGTGAAATTTCACTGTATTTTACTTCACTACGGTTCTCTGCATAATACTTCCCCATTAATAAACCATCGGCACTGATGATTTCGCTGGCAAGGTCAGCTTCAGGGTTTTCGAGTTCTTGCACCGAGGGCATTTTCCCAAACAATCCAAAATTGGCAGCCAAGAACATCAAGGCAAGTAAAGCAAAGCCTCCAAAAAAAATGCGCCATAATATTTTAACCGAACGTTTCATAGTCTTTTATTGTAAAACAAAACAGGGAACAGGCTATCAGAATTTACCAGGGTATTGGTTATTCAACAAGGTCTTGTAGGTATTAATGTCTTTGTTGGTCTTGAGCAACTGCAGGTTCTCTTCAGAGATCACAAGAAAACTATACTTCGAAGCCTGCAACCAGGATACTTCCTGCGGGGCTGCTTTTTTCACTTTATCAAAATAAGCGACCGCTTCATCAGCATTTTCAAATGAAGTAAATACGAGCAATGAACGTTGTGCATCAATGGCATCTTTATTAATAACCACTTTGCTGAAATACTTCTCCCTGTTATAACGAGTAAAAGCATTTTTTGCTTCGTTTATATAAACGCCGTCAACCCTGTCGAGTACCATGATAACATGATGTGGTTTGGAAGCTTGCCATTTATAAACCCCCATGACCATAGATGGCGGCAATTGAACAGCCGAATCTTTTGGTGCAGGAAGCGTTCTCACGGGTTCCATCTTTTTTACAGTTGGCGCCTTCACTACCGGGGTAACTGTTTGTGCAGCTTTATCATCGGCAAAGATAATTTTATCATCTTCAGGCAACCTGGTTACTTCAAGATTGGTAAGGTAGGCTTCTATCTCCCCTCTCCTTTTCAACACTTCAATCATGGTTTCAGCTTTTGGCTTCAAAGATGACTCAGGATACAGCGTAATGATATTGGTAAGCACGGCTATGGCCAGGCTGTCCTGCCTTTCTTTAATATAATGTACTGCTTCAATATACAATAGTTGCGGCGTCCAGTAATGGTTGCCATGGATGCTATCGGCTACCCTTTTTTCTTCAATAGCTGCAGCGAAATCACCTTCGATGAATTTATTATAAATCGCTTCATAACGGGCGGCTGTAACCGGATTGTTCTTTTCGGGTTGAAGCACAGCCGGGTTATTGATCATATTGGCATAACTACTGTTAGCGAACTTTGTATCAAGCAGGTTTTTGTAATAGGCCGCTTTGTTGTTATCGCCCAACTTGGTATAACAATGATAGAGCCCCAGGTATATCTCCCCGTCTTTCAACCTGTCGGGGAAGCGTTGCAGGTAAATATCATAGGTATATACCGCTTCCAGGTAATCCTGCAACTCATATTCAAACAATTTAGCCAGCTTTACCAAGGCATCTGCTATCATGGCATTGCTGCTATCGAGTTGTTCGGGGGTTAACGGGATATCGGCCATCAAAGCATCGTAAGAATAAGCAACTGGCTTACCGGTTGCCGCATCTTCGGTTTTTTGATCGGGCGCCAACGGATCATCTACATTGGAATTTAGATTTTTACCTGGGTCCATCGCAGACTTGCGCCTCCAGTTATCTTTGTTCTCCCTTTTGCCCCACTTGGCTTTAAATTCATTGAAACCTTTCGATTTCATGCCCGCATTGTAGAAGTACCATTCTCCTTTGGAGCTGGACTGAAACAAATCTGCTGGCTCGTCGGTCTTCTTATTATCAAATGCGGTGATAAGCGTATTGCCTTCAAAATCACTGTCTTCTTTCATCCCGCTTTCCTTTCTGAATTTCTTCGCCAGCTTGCGGATGAATGCATCTCTTTCGGGGCCAGGCATCGCAGCGATCATTTGCACACTGTCCTGTTTTTCGATGACGGCTAATTCCTGGGCGATTTTGCGCAACGTAGACTTACGGTCTGCAATAGACGCCGAATCAAAAGCGAGCGCCGGTTCTGCTAAATCCAGGCTATCATAATGATCTGCGGCACTTTTATATTGCCGTTGGTTGTATGCGATCTTTCCCAGTTCGAGGTGTGCCTTATTTTTAAAAGCAGCATTGTTTTCGTTGTACTTCAGGCTTTTTTCAAATAAAGTAATGCCCGAGGTAGTATCTGGTTTTTTCAGGCTGAGCATACCGGCACTGTGATAAATAATATCCCGGTATGACTCATACTTATCTTTTTTCGCCATTTTAAGCAGCGTGGAGATGCTGTTATCAAGTTCTTTGTCGTTGCCCGCATTGCGCATCATTTTGGCATCATTCAGGTGGGCATAGATATCCATCACAGGGTCTACCGTATGCTTGGCAGCTTTGGAGTAATAATCGGAAGCTTTATCATACTGGCCCGACATTTCGAACAATTGCCCCAACAGGTATTGCCATCTTGCTTTATCTGTTTTGTTATCTGCATTGCTGATCCCCCGCTCTAAGTATACAGCCGCACTATCATAGGTCTTTTGTTTGAAGAACCAATAAGCAGTAACTTCATCAAGGTCGTTCTTTAGGCGTTTGGGTAGATTGGGGTCCGATTGGAGGATATTGATCATACCGGCAGCATCCCCAAATTGTTCGGTTTCGGTAAAAGTCCTAGCCAGCCATATCAAAGCATCATTTCTACTAGGCGGCAGCGTTAGTACACGTTGTACAACATTTCTCTTTTCCCTGTTGGCAATAGAAAGTACATTGGAACCTCCGTCACTGTTATTGCCACCTACAATGCGGTTGTCATCTTCATTCTTTTTCCTTGGGAAAAGGTTGTAATTGATAAATTGAAAAGTAAGTGCTGCCGAATCAAATTGTTTCCTGAAATAATACGCTTTCCCAATCAGCAGGTACATATTGTCTACCCAGTCGCTGCGAAGATCATGCAGGAGTATACCACCGGTTGACTTGTAAATAACGGAATCAAGCTCCACAGCCTGCGAAGCTGTATTGTCGAGGGAATATGGATAAAAAGTTATCAGTTGTGAAAAATCATCCTTCTGGGCAATTTTTGCACGCTCCAACACCGCATTTAGTTTGTTGTTGGCGTTGAAATAAAAATTGTAATGGGTAACATTGTTCTGTACCAGCCTGCGGAAGGTTGTAAATTTCTTATCAGCTGTTTTTTCGGAACCAAGTTTCTTCTCTTCGTATTTCTCGGGCTTTTTTTCCTTTCCAAAAGGATCAAGTGTCCAGGTAGGTTGAGCGAAAACAGGCGTGGATAAAATACATAACAATATAAAAAACGGGAAACGAACCTTCATCCTTCCTTTCATGAATCAAATGGATTATTTAATGCGGTTAAATATCGGTTTTTTTCGCCACCCGGCAATTAAAAATACCCCTGGCGACCTAACTTTAACGGATTTTCTACAGAAAACTTATTCACCCGCGTTAACAAGCCATCTAATTCATCATGAAGCAGTTGTAAACTGCCCGCATTTTTGTACTTTTAGTTCAGAAACAGCGATTATGGCCCAAACAGATGCTACCAACAGGCTCAAGCGATTGAGGAACCATTACCGGTTGGTAGTCATGAACGAAGACACGTATGAAGAGGTGGTAAAGTTTAAACTTACCAGGCTGAGCGTATATATCATAATGAGTACAGTGTTTGTGCTGATGGTAGCCTTAACAGTATCCCTGATCATTTTTACCCCGCTGAAATATTATTTACCGGGTGTAGGCTATGGAAATGTAAAACAGATCAAGGAATACCGGGACCTTAAGATTAGGACCGATTCGATGGAACAGGCCCTTCAACACCAGCAGCGTTATTTTCAGGATCTCGAAAAAGTATTGAAGGGAAATGTAATGAAGCTGGATACCAACAAGTTAAGTACTCCAAAACTGGAAAATATAGACGACTGACACTAAACAGGCGGGAAATTCGTTGTTATAGGAAGGATCTACCGGAAAACACTTTCTAAACCCCCAAAACAATGTCCCATGTTTACTTCCAAATCCAGGTCTACCTCCCCCGAAACCCCACCCGGTTCTAACAGTATCATTGGTGCAGGAGCCATCATTACCGGCAATGTAGATAGCATCGGAGATATCAGGATCGATGGTATTATCAAAGGCAACCTGTCGTGCAAAGCCAAGATCCTCATCGGCCCGGAAGGAGTAGTGGAAGGTGATATCACCGGAAACACAGCTGATATCCTGGGTACGGTTCATGGAAAGATCCGTATGAGCGGACTGCTGCATTTACATGGCAAAGCTGTTGTAGAAGGTGATATCCATGCGGCCAAATTACAGATTGAATCTACAGTAAGTTTCAACGGCCAATGTAATATGGGTGCCAATATCGTGGAACTAAATACCGATCTTGCAGCTGCAGTAAATGAATAAACCCGGCAACCAGCTTTTATGGAAATATGCAGGCCTCGCTACGCAATTCCTCGTAGGGATTGGCATTTTTTTATATGGCGGCCTAAAACTGGATGAGTGGCTCCGCTTTCGCATGCCATTAGCCGTATGGGTTTTACCTTTGCTGTTCATCATCACCGTTATCATAAAAATTGTAAAAGATACCGGCAGAAAAAAATAGCAGTATGCAATCGATGGTAAAACCACTACTCCCCATATTTATTATTTTCTTCCTCATTACTGCAGGTTGTTTCGCTGCTTCGGGTATACTAAGCCGGTATAATATCAACAGCAACGTGGTGCTTGGGGGCAATATTTTTTTCCTCTTACTCACATTGCTTTCATTTTCCATCCAGCAGAGGGGCATGCAACAAACCAACCCACATGCATTTGTTAGAAGTGTTATGACGGGTATGCTCATGAAAATGCTCTTAACGATCGCAGCCGTTATGATTTATGTATATGCGAGTGGCGATCAGTTTAATAAGAAAGGAATATTCATTGCACTGTTGCTTTACCTCGTTTACCTAGCAGCAGAAGTACGAATCATTATGAAGCTGAACAGGAACAAGAATGCCTAAGGAAGAAGTACCGCTCCTCCAATTAAAAAGCTACCTGCCCGAAGGAAGTTTTGAGAATGTTGTTCATTACCTGCAACATTATAAAGTACACCTAACGGTTACCCGTCAGCGACAAAGCATCCTGGGTGATTACCGACATGCATACAATGGAAAAACCCACCGCATTAGTGTAAACGGCAACCTAAACAACTATAGCTTTCTCATCACCTTGTTACACGAACTGGCCCATTTATTCACCTATGAAAGATATGGCCACCGGGTACAAGCACACGGGAAAGAATGGAAGCATGAATTCAGCCAGATACTGGCAGCTTTTTTAGAAAAAAACATTTTCCCACCCGATGTTGAAATGGCATTGCGGCAAACATTGCACAACCCGGCAGCCACCAGTTGCGGTGATGAACACTTGTTACGGGTACTCAGGAAATATGACAAGAACCCCTTGGGCTTACAAATGGTAGAACAACTGCCAGCAGGTTCCCATTTTTCGATCAAAGGAGGAAGGATGTTTAAAAAGGGAGCCAAGCAACGCACCCGCTATCAATGTACCGAAATAGCTACCGGTAAATTGTACCTGTTTAGCGGATTGTATGAAGTAAAGGCTATGGCCGGCGAACAATGATCTAAGTTTGAAAAAAATGCAGCCGGTGGCCGTCTTTATCGCTAATGACAAATTTCTTCGGATCTGCAGATATATCTTTCATTTGGTCGGCTGGCATTACCAGGTCGGCCGAAGAAAAACGGATGTATAAATCCTGGAGGTTGGTTACGTATATGTAAAATTCGTGAACGGGCAACTTTCCAGTTCCCGTGAACTCATACAAGCGCAGATTGATTTGATCTTTTTGAACAATGGCCATGTTTCCAAAATTCACTACATCAAAATGCAGATTATCCCGGTAAAATAGTATTGACCTGTTTAAATTTGAAACCGGTAATAAAGGCAGCAGTCGGTTATACATATGAAAAGCTTTAATAGCATCATGAATTGTTAACAAAAATCACCTATTTTCGGTTATAAGAAGTAAGATAACCCTTGAGCGAATTAAAAAAATATGAAGAAGAAGAACTGGTAATGGCGCTTCGTGCCCGCGACCAGGATGCTTTCTCTTATCTGTATGATAATTATGCAGGCGCTCTCAACGGGGTAATCAGCAGGATGGTAGATGATGTTCAACTTTCTGAAGACATCCTGCAGGAAGCCTTTTTAAAGATCTGGAATAATTTCTCACAATACGACCAGGGAAAGGGAAGGTTATTTACCTGGATGATCAATATTACCAGGAACCTAACCATAGATACTTTAAGAAGCAAAGGATTTAAGAAACAGCAAAAAATCTCTAAGGACGAAATTTCCGTACTTAATTACCAGGACAAAAACACCGGTCCTGACAGATTCGACAGCCTTGGGCTACGCAAGCAGGTGGCTAACCTAAAACCTGAACAAAAAACCATTATTGATATGGCCTACTTCGGTGGCTATACACAGGATGAAATTTCAAAAGCTTTAGGGATACCATTGGGCACTGTGAAAACCAGGATGCGGTCGGCTATTTTGGAACTTAGAAAATTATTGGAACAGCATTGATGGAACTGAACGAGATCATATCATCCGGGCTGCTCGAAATGCATGTTTTGGGCCTGGCTACCAACCAGGAATCGGAAACGGTTCTGGCCTGGGCAGCGCAATACCCTGCTGTGAAGGATGAACTCAGGTCTATTGAATTATCACTCGAAAAATATGCGTTTGCGCATGCCATAGCGCCTTCAGCATCCATCCGCCAGTCAGTATTGTATGCAAAAGGCAACCAACCCCACAGCAATAAAACTCAACCACCGGCACCTGTAGTGGCCGTTTCTTCATTCTGGAAATATGCAGCAGCTGCTGCTGTTATTTTATTAGCCGGCAGTATTTATTACAATGTCAATTACTATAACAAATACCAGGCCCTGAGTGAAGAAAAGAAACGCACCGAAGAGCAGTTATTATCACAGCAACGGGTAAACGACGAAATGAAGAACGACCTGTCTGTCGTGCAAAGCAGGTACAGTGAACCGGTAGCCCTTCGCGGTCTGGCGGCTGCACCAGAAGCGGCAGCGAAAATATTTTGGATGAAGAATACCGGCGAAGTGTATATAGACCCAAGCAACCTGCCCGAAGCACCAGAAGGCAAGCAGTACCAGCTGTGGGGAATTGTAGATGGCAAGCCTGTAGATGGCGGATTAATCATCAGCTCAAAAAAAGGCAACCAATACAGGATCCAGAAAATGAAAGTTTTCAGCAATGTGAAAGTTCAGGCATTTGCGGTTACACTCGAAAATGCTGGTGGCAACCCAACCCCGAAAGGAGAAATGTATGTGATGGGACAAATGTAATGTAACCTACCATGGTAATTGGTGCAGGTATGCCCATCAATGATTGATCCATCCCATTATTATTTCCTAAGTAATATCCTGAAAGTAGTCCCTTTACCCGGTTCACTTTGTTTTACAAATATTTCCCCTTTGTGGTATTGTTCAATGATGCGTTTGCTGAGGGAAAGTCCGAGCCCCCATCCCCTTTTCTTTGTAGTAAAACCCGGCTTAAACACGTGCTGGATATTTTTTTTGCTGATGCCTTTTCCGGTATCTGCGATATCGATGACCACCCTCGCTGCTTCATTCCTGATTTGCACTGTAATAGCCCCCTGCCCGTCCATCGCATCCAGCGCATTTTTCAGCAGGTTCTCAATTACCCAGTCGAACAAGTGGGCGTTGATCATGGCAGGAATATCAGTTTCCCCATCACTGTTGATAGAAAAACTAACCTTATCGGTTGAACGCCGTTTGATATAAGACACCATTTGTTCTACCTGTTTCACC
>JBPOHG010000133.1:0-6117 GCA_052035835.1 Bacteroidota bacterium
GGGTTGGCTGCAGGCGCTTATACTGTTACAGCCAAAGACCAAAACGGATGTACGGGATCAGGTAGTTTCGTGGTGGCAGACCCATCCTGCCCAACCATTACCATCACTCCCGTGATCACACCAAGTGCAAGCCCCAATGTAAATACGGGCAGTATTGCAGCTACCGCATCTGGTGGATCGTCCCCTTATACGTATAGTATTGATGGCGGCACTACTTTCCAGGGGAGCGGTACTTTTAATGCCCTGGCAGCAGGTAATTATACCATCATTGCCAAAGATGCCAATAATTGCCAGGGTAGTTCAGGTACACTAACGGTTACGGCTAACCCATGCCCTGCCATTACCATCAGCAATAATATAACTGGCAGCGATAAGTGTACGAACAATACAGGTACCATTACGGTAAATGCATCGGGAAGCACAGGGTTTACTTACAAACTCAACAGTGGCAGTTTTCAGGCGTCCAATGTTTTCAACAGCCTTCCTACCGGGGCAGCTACCATTCAGGTAAGGGATGTAAATGCATGTGTGTCCAGTTCAAATGCCACGGTTCCTCAGGCTGCAGCAGGTACCAGGTTTTCTGATGTGAAAGCTATATTGTCGGCCAATTGTGCACTATCTGGTTGCCATTCGGGCCCAACTCCTCAGAATGGGATTAACTTCAACGACGATTGCACGATAGTTACCCAAAGTGCCCGTATCAGGTCAAGGGCAGTAGATGGAAATCCTTCTTTCATGCCTCCATCCGGCCCACAATTGTCTACGGCAGATAAGCAAAAGATTGTCGATTGGATCAATGCCGGCGGCCAGCACAGTAATAACTAAACAACATTATTTCAATATACGGCCGCTCTCAAGGCGGCCTTTTTTTTCAAACCATGACAAAACTTATACTAGCCATTGTTGCCTCGCTTGGTATTTCGGGATTTGCATTTGCTCAGGAGGCAGGACTTGATACTTACGGAAATGATCAAACGAACAAAATAACCGGTGCATTTAAGTCAACTCGCGTCATTCATGCCCATTCTTTGGAAATGCTGTCTAAAGGCAACCTCGACTTCAGGATACTTCACCGGTTTGGGCTTGTTAATAGCGGTGCATCCCAGTTTTTTGGGTTAGACCAGGCTACCATGCGGATAGGGTTCGATTATGGTATATCTGATCGCCTGATGGTGGGCATCGGCAGGAGCACTTATAGGAAAGAGTTGGATATTTTTGTAAAAACAAGGCTTCTCCAACAATCATCCGGGAAAAAAAATGTCCCCTTTTCCTTATTGCTGGCTGGCGGGGCAATGGTTCGTACCGAAAAAGTATTTAGTGGCCCCAAACCATCTTTTTCAGACCGGTCATCCTTTTATGTTCAGGTGCTTGCCGGTAGAAAGTTCAACAATCGCTTCTCAGCACAGTTTAGCCCGCTTTTCGTTTTTACCAATACCCCCTTCAATATAAAAGGTGACAAAGAATTATTTGCACTGGGCGGAGGGTTACGCTATAAATTCAGTCGCAGGATGGCATTTACGATTGATTACCATCATCCTTTGGGGGATATGGATTCCCTGTACACGGCGCCTTTGTCGGTTGGTGTTGATATTGAAACCGGTGGCCATGTATTTCAATTGCATTTCTCTAACTCAGTTGGAATGAATGAAAGGGCCTATCTTACCGAAACGACCGGGGCCTTTTTTAAGGGGGATATCCGGTTCGGTTTCAATCTCTCACGCATTTTTCAGCTTGGCAAGAGATAAAATAACTGCTTATTAATCAAATTATTTTGGATCGAAAAAAGGTATTTCTTATCTTCGTTCTCCTTTTTTAAGGAAATAAACCCTATTATTCACAACCAAGAAAATTTCTATTTTTATGGCTGTAAAAATGAGATTGCAAAGACATGGCTCTAAAAAAAGGCCATTCTACTTCATTGTTATTGCTGACGCCCGTAGTCCACGCGACGGTAAATTCATTCAAAAATTAGGTTCTTACAATCCACTGACCGTTCCGGCAACCATCCAGATCGATCGTCAAAAAGCATTGGATTGGCTGCAGAAAGGTGCTCAACCCACCGATACTGTTCGCCGTATCCTTTCTTTTAAAGGAGTGTTGTACCTGAAGCATTTACTTCGCGGTGTTGGGTTGGGCCTGTTTGATGAAGCTACCGCGATGGAAAAATTCACCAAATGGAGTTCAGAACACGATGCGCATGTAGCTAAGCGCCAGGGTGCCCACAGAAAAGCACGCCAGGACCGCCGCGATGCCCCCGTTGTTAGAAAAGTAGCAAAAGTTGAAGAAGCAACAGCAGCACCCGTTGCAGAAGCTCCTGCAGCAGAAGAAACCAAAACAGAAGAATAATACCATCTGTTCCGTTAATTCTTTGAGTCCCGCTTTTGCGGGACTTTTTTTGTATTGCTAACAACAGCCAGCGATGTGATTCATTTAGCAACATCCATTATCTTGCAGGCCATGCCTCAGTATTTTAAAATTGGTAAACTGGTTGCCAGCCATGGGCTCAACGGTGAAATTATTCTGGTACACAGTCTGGGTAAGAAAACTTCACTTAAAGGATTGGAGGCCATTTACCTGGAAGAGCAAAAGGAAAGCTTCTTTCCTTATTTTATTCAATCTACCTCAATTCGTAGTGATACAGAAACCATACTGAAACTAGAAGGTGTACCCAACAAAGAAGCGGCACGCAAACTCACACCAAAGGAGGTTTGGCTGGAAGAAAACGATTTCAATAAGTTTTCCCTTAAAGCTGCCCCCATCTCATTGCTAGGCTTTATGATGGTGGAAGGCGAAGATGCATTGGGAGAAGTCATAGAAGTCATTGAGCAACCTCACCAGGTGTTGTGCACGATCCTCTACAAAGGCAAAGAAGCATTGATACCATTGCACCAGGAAAGCCTGTTGAAAATAGACCAGAAAAAAAGAAAACTCTTTGTATCACTGCCCGAAGGCTTACTGGATATTTTTATTGATTGAAAATCTGTTAAAATAACCGTTGTTCACATCGCCATGCAGTAACTTTAGTAAACGTATGGCTGCTACCAAACGCATCGTCGCACATTTTGACCTCGACTCTTTTTTTGTGTCGGTAGAAATACTCAACAACCCTTCTCTAAAAGGTAAACCCGTTATTGTAGGTGGAAGCGAAAGGGGAGTAGTGGCCGCATGTAGTTATGAGGCAAGGAAATTTGGTATTCATTCTGCGATGCCTTCCAATAAAGCTAAACAATTATGCCCCGATGCAATTTTCCTCAAAGGGAGCAGGGGCGAGTATAGCAGGTATTCACGTTGGGTTACTCAGATCATCGCCTCTAAAGCGCCTTTATATGAAAAAGCTTCCATTGATGAGTTTTACCTCGACCTAACCGGGATGGATAAATTTTTCCATCCGATGGAATGGACAATCAGCTTACGAAAGCAGATCATGGATGAAACAGGCTTGCCAATTTCATTCGGACTTGCATCAAATAAGATGCTTGCAAAAATGGCAACCAACCAGGCTAAACCCAACGGCTACCTGCAAATTCCGTTTGGAAAGGAGAAAGAATTCCTGGCGCCATTGCCGGTTGGTGATATCCCTGGTGTTGGGGAACATACCCAACTCGTACTCGAGTCAATGGGGATTCATACCATCGGACAGATTGCATCGAACGGTATTGAAGTGCTGGAAGAAAGATTAGGGAAGTGGGGTGCAGATCTATGGAATAAAAGCCAGGGCATACATCATGGAACTGTGAGCCAATACCATGAAGCTAAATCGGTATCCAGTGAAAATACTTTCGGCGAAAACACTTCAGACATGCCATTTTTGCATTCCGAACTGGTTAGGTTAACCGAAAAGATCTGTTTTGAATTGCGGCAGGATGGTAAGGTGGCCGGCTGTGTGGCGGTGAAGATCCGTTATCCCGATTTTGAAACGAATTCCCGTCAAACTACCATCCCTTATACGGATGCAGATGATGAAATCATTCCGGTAGTGAAATCGCTTTTCAGTAAGCTTCATAAAAAAGGCCATCCCATCCGGTTGCTGGGCGTTCGATTGAGTGAGTTAACCAATAATGCAATTCAAACAAACCTGTTTACAGATACAGGCAAAAAATCCGGTTTGTATAAAGCAATCGACGAAGTAAAAAATAAATTTGGAAAAGCTTCTGTAAAAAGAGCATCATCAAGATAATAATACCTGCTAAGATTGTTTCTTTAATTGTTGCATCAATGCCCTGAATTCTTTCGGAACCGGTGCAGTTAATTCATGTTTCGTACCCTGCTCGTCGGTGAACACCAATTGATAAGAATGCAAAGCCAACCGGTTAATCATCGGTTTCTCTTCCTCCAATTTCCCCAGTTTATATTTTTTCTTGAATGATGATAAAAGTACGGGCTTCCCGTCTCCATACAATGGGTCGCAGGCCAGTGGGTGCCCGATGTTTTTTGCATGTACCCGTATCTGATGGGTCCTGCCTGTATGCAGCCTGAACCGCAGCAATGAATATTGTTTATACGCTTCCATTACAGTGAAGCCCGTAGTAGAAGGCTTCCCATTTCTATGCACCACCATCATCCCTTTGTTTACCGGGTGTTCGCTGATGGGCGCATCTATAAGGCCTTCTTTTTCATTGGGCGAACCAATCACAATGCCAGTGTAGTATTTCTCAACTTCTCTTTCTTCAAACATGCGGGAAAGAAAACGGTGGGTATGATCATTTTTCGCAAATAGGATAAGCCCGCTGGTATCTTTGTCGAGCCGGTGCACAGTATATATGACCCCGTATTTGTTTATCAGCATGTCTTTTAACGATGGTTCCGATTGAGCCCTATCTGGAATACTTAACTGTCCTGCCGGTTTATTAATAGCAAGAAATGCATCATTTTCAAAGATGATATCCAAAGCAGTTGACGACAATGCTGTTATAATTTAAGATGATTTCTTTTTGGATGCATTCAGGTATTTTAGCAACCTGATTTCTTTCTCGCTCAGGAAACGCCATTTGCCCCGCTCTACATTTTTCTTGGTGAGCCCGGCATACATTACACGGTCGAGCCCTTTAACATCGTATCCCAGTGATTCAAAAATCCTTCTCACAATGCGGTTCCTTCCACTATGGATTTCTATGCCAATAATTGACCTGTCTTTGGAATCGGCAAATGCAAGGCTGTCAACATGTACCGGCCCATCTTCCAGCGTAAGCCCCGAAAGGATTTTTTCAAAATGTGCTTTCGTAAGCTCTTTATCGAGTTTTACTTCGTACACTTTTTTTATTTCGTAACTGGGATGAGATAATTTTTGAGTGAGGTCACCATCGTTGGTGAGCAACAAAACGCCAGAGGTGTTCCTATCGAGCCTGCCAATGGGATAGATCCGTTCATCGGTCGCCTTTTGTATGAGTTCTATAACCGTTTTTCTTCCCTGTGGATCGTCGGTAGTGGTTATATAATCCTTCGGCTTATTCAGCAATACATACACCAGGTTGCGGGTAATGAATACTTTTTTATTGTTGAAAATAACTTCGTCGGCGGGTTGTACTTTATAGCCTGGTTCTGTTGCAATTTTTCCATTCACTTTTACCTTTCCGTCAGCAATCAATGCTACAGCATCCCTTCGGGAGCAAATGCCGCAATGTGCCAGGTATTTGTTGAGGGGCATCATACCCGGGGCCATGGAATTTTTTCCTGCTGTAGCGGTTGTTTTTTTTGCAGGGCTATTCGTTGTTGGAGCTTTGGGAGATTTTTTACCTTTGGTTTGATCTGTGCCTGCGGCTGCTTTTGCTGCCATCCTGGCCTGGTATTTTTCTTCTTTTATCTTATCAAAATAAGCAGCACGCTCTTTTTTAATCTTTTTCTTTTCCTGCCGGTGCTCTTCTTTTACAACACTGTTTTTTTTCTTTGCAACAAATTTTTGAAAATGCGACTGGCTCATATCGATCGGTTTATACTGTTTTGCAACAGGGATGAGCCACAAAGATACTGTTTAATCGCAACCAGTGGCGTTTAATCCAAGGCATGAAAAAAGCGCCATGTTCATTGCGCTTCATGTAGAATTTTACCAGCTAAAATATTTAAGCAGAACCGTGCCTTTTGCCTTTTTTACTTTTCTTCATTTCTTCCATTTTTTTCCAT
>JBPOHG010000242.1:0-1715 GCA_052035835.1 Bacteroidota bacterium
ATTCAAACGGTAACTGACTGTATCAATCAGGGTAGGTGGCCCCGGGCTCACGATATATTTTACAGAAATTTTTTTATCGGAAGTATCTGTTAAAATCGCAACATCGGCATGATAATAACCCAAATGAAACAAGGAAGCCCGCATACTGGTTGCAGATGCATTGCTATAGGAGCTGTCGTATACCCTGGGGCTTTTAAGTGTTTTAATAAAGAAAAGCCTTGTCTTGGTTTTCACTTTAGCGCTGTCATCCAACTGACCGTAAAGCCGCTGAATTAATGCCGTTTTTTCTGTCCTTGTAAGGTTTCCTCCCTTAACTTCGATGCTGTTTTTATACAGGTAAAACTGGTTTTTCGGGGCTTTTTTTACAACACTGCAAGAGGATAGCCAGTAGCCAAACAGCAAGATCAGTCCGCAACAAAAAGTATTGTAGCCATTGTTGAGGAATGATCGGGTCATAAATGATGATACTATGTTAAGCAAAAACAGCATCAAATATATTCAAAGTTTGCAGCACAAAAAATTCAGAGATGCCGATGCTGTATTTGTAGCAGAAGGGCCTAAGTTGGTAAATGAACTTCTCCAATCAAAAAAATTTGTGTGTAAGTCCATTTTTGCCTTGGATGCCTGGTTGCAGCATACAGCTCCCAACCTGGTTCTTGACTATGCGCCAGTGACCACCATTATTCAACCCTTTGAACTGGATAAAATAGCCCATTACACAACACCCAATGAAGTTGTAGCCGTATTTGAACAACGTAAGCAGGAATTGGATTTTTCACCCGAAGGGCAGTGGACGTTGATGCTGGATGATATTCGAGACCCGGGCAATCTCGGCACTATTATCCGTACCGCCGACTGGTTTGGGATTTCCAACATCGTTTGTTCGCCAGGAACAGTAGATATGTACAACTGTAAAGTTGTTCAAAGCACCATGGCCAGCCTGGGCAGGGCCAATATCGTGTATACGGAACTGGTACCATGGTTGCAGGAACATCCGGGATTGAATAGTTTTGCAGCCATACTTGGGGGTAAGCAATTGCCTCAGAAGAGCGCCTATGCATCCGGGGTTATTATTATAGGAAATGAAGCCAATGGCATACATGAAACACTGGCGTCTATGGCCAAAGAGCGGGTATCCATCCCGGGTAGCGGCGGGGCAGAATCACTGAATGCCGCTGTTGCAGCAGCTATCCTTATGTATCATTTTTGCAGTTAATACGGCTGGCCTCAAAAACCATTGTTTATTAGTAGCCGGTTTTTTTTCAATCTACCATGTGAAATTTACAGTTAACTAAAACGAATGGCTTTTACAGGTGAGATTTTCCTGATTAAAAAGGTTGGGATGATAAGGGTAAGAAAACAAGCGATCAATGTCCCCAGGTCTACCAGCAATACCTGCCACCAAATTACCTGTGCGCTTGCTTTCGACATAAAATATGCTTCTTCATTGAGCTGAATGAATCCGGTTTTCTCCTGCAGCCAGCAAATGGCTAGTCCGATCACTGTTCCCAGGATGATGCCAGTAACTGCTATAAAAGCCGTATTAAACAGGAAGATCTTTTGAATGGCCCAATTGGTGGCGCCCAATGCTTTCAGTATACCGGTCATGCGTGTCCTTTCAAGGACGAGGATGATCAGGCAGGTTACCAGGTTTACGGCAGCTACGATGAGCATAATGGCAAGCAGGATATTTTTTAATGACCCCTGCAAGCCCA
>JBPOHG010000066.1:0-2721 GCA_052035835.1 Bacteroidota bacterium
TGGGCATCTTAATAACCTGAAGCGTAAGGCATTGGCAGTCCATATTTTTTTGCTTCTAGCCTGTTGATGGTGAGCATCGAAACCCCTTTTAAATCCCTGCTGAGATCAAAAGTCCCATTTAGCATGGCTGTCCAGTTGCCCAAACTAAAAGGGGATTCGCTCTGTGGGTATTTTGTGCGGCTGATGCCAAGCTGCCGGGCATTTTTTTTCACCAGCAATACCTGGTATGCAGCAAGGAAACTGTCGCAACGTAAACGCATAAGGGCAGGATAAAGCTGGTTCTTTTCGGGGGTGCCAATCTGGAGTTCTATGGAGATGGGGGAATGGTTCTCATTGGCTACATATTCCATCTGCCATGTGCCGGTAAAAACATCCTGCCCCCTACAAGGAACAAATGCAACCAGGCTCCATATGAAAAAATAATATTTCATTTTATAATACCAGCGATCGTTGGCCGGTTTATTCAAATAATTCGAGTTTGTTTTTGGGCCTGCGTTTATCTTCCCATAAAAAATTCTTCAGGAATTTAAGGTCCTCCGGAATCTGGCGCAGCGGATACAACGTTCCATCTACATCATTTACAAATTTGATCTTATTGAGTTCTTTTTTCACAAAATAAATATCAATCAGGTCGCCTTTGCTCCGGTTCATCCCAATATAGGCGCTGTCGGAATCCTGTGGGTAATAGATACTTTCGGCTGGTGAACCCTTGGTTCTGATGTAATCAATATTCCCATCTTTAAAATATCCTTGGAGGGTCCTGCCACCCATCTGGTTAAAAAATCCTTCTTTTGTTTGGTTGATCACCATGGCATTGTTGAATACCTGCAACTGCTTTGCTTTCTGATTTTCAGTAAAAAGGTACATCGTGTCGCCGCTTACCTGAGTACGGTCGTTCCAGCAAACCGGCTTTTGAAACAATTTAAAAACAGAATCTTCAGTTGAATAATACAGGCTGTCGCTAACGGCCTGTAATGAATCATTGAAAATACGCACATGGTGGAACCCGAGGAAATATCGAATGCTGTCTTTGGGAGCTTTGTCGGTATGTACAGCAGCTGTTTTTTGCAAGGTATCTTTAATATCAACTGCTTTTTTTAAAGTGGAATCGTACACTCGTTTACCTGAGAAAAGAGTATCTGCTGCTATGTAAGTACTATCGTTGTCTTTGTATAAAATCATGACAGGTTTGCGGGTGGCCAGGAATGTGCTGTTTTTTCTATCGATCAGCATCTGGTCGCCCAGTACAATGACATTATTGGTACTGTCTACAAATTTCCCGTTGCCTTCAATTTGTACCATGCCTGTTTTCTCTTCAAAAGCCACTTTGTTGCCACTGATAAAACGCGTGCTGTCGCGAAACACGGTTTTATCGAGGAATACAGCTTCTCCTGTTTCAAGGTTGTAAGTGCCCGAACGGGTATCTATGATACCATCTTCGCTGATGATATGAGTGGGAGAAATAAAGTAAGCGTTTTTGAAGGCCGTATTGTATCGCAGGCTATCGGCGGTCATGTCGTATTTTGGGTCTTTCAGGTGAACCTGCTCCTGGAAGAATACGTCTTTTGTATCAGCATAGTAAATGGCATTTCTACTTGTGAGTACGGTTTTCCCGTTGATTACCCGGCCACCGTCGCGGTATTTTGCAATGCCCGTTTGCAGGTTGTATTCCAGGTCTTCTGTAAAGAGCTGGGCTTTTCCATCGGTAAGCCTTACATTCTTTTTCAGGTATGCCATTCTTTCGCCTCCAATGTACCTTAAATACTGGGCGTAAGTATTTACTGTGTCTGCATCATTGATATGTACATTCCCAAAGACTTCAGCGATGCCCCGGCGTTGATCGAGCACTATACTATCTCCTTCGAGCAGTGTTTGTCCCTGCCTTACAATGGCTTTGCCCGCCAGTGTTTCCAATATGGTGGAGTCGTTTACCGTAATTTGCCGCAGGCTGCGGGCCTGAACGATCTGAATGATCCTTACTGTATCATTAGGAGTGCCTAATTGTACCTGTTGCACCTGTGCATGTACGTGAGTGGTACTAAAAGCCAGGACAATAAGCGTTACTATTTTGTACAATTGACTCAAGAATTGCTTTGAGCTTTGATGAAAAAAATAATGCTGCAATATGCAGCATTTATTCCTAATAGTATCATAAAGATCGATGCTACTCTGCTTTTTTTATGATGTAGGGTGAATTCAATGTGTCGGCCAGCGGAGCCATCAGGGGTTCCCCTTTTTGTTTTTTGCCAAACACAGAAATTGAAATATACCGTTTCGGATTTATCCGGATATCATCGAGCAACAAGTTTAATTTGTTTCCTGTGGAAGCAAGGTTGCGGTAAAGGGTAGGGTCATTGAGCAATAAGCCCAAAGAACCTTTATCATTATTGAATTTGCTTACCATCAACTTGAGTTCATTGATCGTTTGATCGAGCGTGGTAAGGGTTTTCTGGAGATCGAGCTCAGATAATTTGGTGGTGGTTTTATCAAGGTTGGTTACAACACTGTTGATTTTTTCGTTGTTGGCCGCCAGGTTGCCTGTGATCGCAGAAACATTATTGAGTGTTTTTGCCAATGCCCCTGTTTCTGTATTAAGCAAAGTTTGCAACGATGCTGTGGATACCAGCATAGATGCCGTAATCCTGTTTAGGTTTTCGAGGGTAGCACCAATGTTATTTTTTGCTCTTACATCTACTACGCCGTTCACGGTGCCCAATAAGG
>JBPOHG010000154.1:0-2681 GCA_052035835.1 Bacteroidota bacterium
ATTAACGATTACAAAGAAGACGATGAAAGAAGGCGTATTGTACTTTGTTATTGGGCTGTATTGCCAAATATTGAGTAACCATTCAAAGTCCTACCTGATTAAATCCCCATTCTAACTCCTCTTTTGGCGGTCTTGTCGAAAAATGCGTTATGCGTCCCCGTTAATGAGGTTTCTTTGCTATGCAATAACAGAAAAGCTGTTGATGCTGCTACCACTGAAACCACATTTTGAACATCGTAATGAACTTTTTAAACAGGATATTGCAAAAGAGCCACGTAGCAGAAAGCGAAGCCCCTCATGGGTTTGGTTTAGTGAATGTGTGTTATGAGGCAACCATTTCTTTTGAAACCGATTTCCTGGTTCATTTTTACGATGCAGCTAACACTCCCTTTTTGTTGGAAAAAAAGGGGCACCATTTCCGTATCAGCCAGGATCTTCCCTATAAAAGAAGCCGGGCATATTTTAGGGTACATGTATTTAACCCCATGCATTTACCCAACCAAACAGTGACCATTTCAATAAAGGTAAGAAACCAGGTGGCCGTTGCTAGAACATTTGCGGTTTCCAGTGAAAACACTTATGGTCAATGGAACGTATTGAAAGCAAACCTTATTTAAGAAGGTGAAAATACCCCAGGGTATTTTCGAGCGGGTGATTAGAAACGGGAAGGCCGGCGATTTTGATCGTCGGCCCTATTTAAAAGAAAACAAGTATTAAGCAGTTTTATATTTAGTATTGATGTTTACAGGACACCGGTGATTTCTATCACTGGTTTTTTTTGCCCATGAGAAACCATTTGCAGCAGTTTATCGTTAATGGATAAGCAATCTCAAACAGCACTATTGCCTGTTTAAACGATTAAAATCCCCGTCTGGTCGAAAATTCTTTTATCCTGTCTTGTATAGGACTCTCTTTGTAGCGAAATACGCAAAAAGAAAGCCAAGCGAAAACCAACTGCTCAATGACATATAACCTGATAGACGCTTCCAGGAATCTATTCAACCCCGAAACCACAGAAAAAGCCGCTGCTTATCTTGGCGAGCCGTTGGCAAATGTGGCAAAGGCGGTTAATGCAGTGCTGCCCACCATACTGGCAGAAGTAACCAACAAAACAGCCACTGCAGATGGTGCGGCATCCATCATGAAGCTGCTCCAGGAACAGCAAAAAGCAGGTATCGTTGAAGATATTTCAGTGTATTTCGATGTACACCGAAGCGGGATATTGAATAAAGGGGCATCTGCTTTTTATGCACTTTTTGGCACTAAGGCAGATAAAGCGATCGTATACATCGCCGGGTATTCTGGCCTCAGGACGCATGCCGTTAACCTGTTGATGAGTATTGCAGTACCCGGGATACTGTCAACGATAGCAAGGTATACAACAGAAGTACACCTGAACCGCGAAAGCATCCACTTTATTCTTGATACCCAAAGAAACAAAATTCAATCTACCATACCTGCGGGGTTCAACCTCGATGAATTGGTAGGTGGAAACTGGCAACTAACGGTTACCGGTAGCGAAACCTCCGAAGATCCCGAACCAACAATAATAAGGATTATGAAAAAACTTGTTATGAAACGAAACCAGGCACTTTTCCTGGTACTTTTGATCCTGGCAATAATTTGTGCACTGGTTGCGATCTGGTACCTGTTCAACCATGATTTTGAAGCAGGTGATCCCAGGCATATTGGAAATGTAAAGGCTATTGTGCAATCCCAACTACCCCTTGCTTAAGCAGTAAGAGCAAAGCCCAAACAAAAGTTTTACTTTAGGGCCATGGAATTGCTCAAAGTAGATAACCTTGTGAAGAAAATTGATGAAAAAAATGTGTTGAATGGGATCCATTTTACAGCACAAAAAGGGGAGCGGATTGGTATTGCAGGTGAAACCGGCTCAGGGAAAAGCAGCCTCTTACGAATGATTGCCGGGCTAGATCAACCTTATTCGGGAAATATTTATTTTGATGGAAGCCGCGTAAAAGGTTCAAATGAACAACTTGTTCCGGGACATCCTTCCATAGCTTACCTCAGTCAGCATTTTGAACTCCGCAATAATTACTTTGTACATGAAATACTTTCTTATGCCAATGAATTAACTGCAGCGGAAGCGAATACGCTCTATGAACATTGCCACATCACACATCTTTTAAAAAGACGTACCCATGAATTATCCGGTGGAGAAAAGCAGCGGGTAGCCATGGCAAGGATTTTGGTTGCCTCACCAACGTTACTATTGCTTGATGAACCATATTCAAATTTGGATGCAATTCATGCAGATGTGATGAAGAAATTGATTCGCGGGCTTACTGAAGCATACCAACTTACCATCATCATGGTATCTCATGATACTGCCGACCTCTTATCCTGGGCCAATACAATTATCCTCATGAAAGAGGGAGGTATCAGGCAAATGGCTATACCGGAAGTAACCTATTTTGAACCGGTGGATACATATTGCGCCGCATTGCTTGGTACATATATGCTGATGCAATCCCCGCAAAAAAATGCTTCCAACAAAGAAATTTTCCTACGCCCTTCATCGCTTCAACTGGTGAATGCTTCAGAAGGGGATTTTTCGGGAGTCGTTACAGGTATTGGTTTTACCGGGACGTACCACGTGCAGGTTTTGGTGGGGGAACAAAAATTGATAGTACCCTGTTATGGTGCCATACCATCCATTG
>JBPOHG010000295.1:0-8249 GCA_052035835.1 Bacteroidota bacterium
ATATTTTTGGAATGTCTTTACGGGACTACTTTTATTAGTAACCTATGCTAATAATACTAATGCACAGCCTGTGAATGAAAAACATTCGTTGCGTATCCTTTGGGATAACGATTTTATCAATCTACGGGGCGATGGCACAGACAGATATTATACCAACGGCATGAGGATAGATTATTTTTATACTAAGAAACAAAAAGCAAAATTCCCTTCATCACTCTTACTTAATATTTCGGATGATAATAACAATATTTACGGCTGGGGGTTAGCTCAGTTTATGTTTACACCCAAGAATATTGCTGTACCGGATATCCAGTATAATGACAGACCGTATGCCGGTGCATTGTACAGTATCCATTCCCTTCAGTCAATTGACAAAAATAAAAAAATAAAAGTCACTTCTGAAATACGTTTAGGAGTAATTGGGCCGCTGAGTTTTGCCAAAGAAACCCAGACATGGGCACACCGTGTCATCAACTATACAAAACCGCAAGGCTGGCACAACCAGGTGCCAAACGATATAATTCTGAATTATAACATCAGTATAGAAAAACAAATGCTTCAACCTTCAAAAAACCTGTTGGTTGTTGGTATTATTGAAACATTTAGTGGTACAACTTATAATGCAGCGGGTGCAGGTTTTATGCTCAGGGTTGGAAAATTCAATAATTACTTTGACAATATTTCTGTATCACAAAAAAATAATAAAAGCAAATCTCAGTTGTACGTTTTTATGAAACCGGCTATCAGGGTTGTGCTGAGTAATGCTTTATTACAGGGAGGCCTTATAAATCAAATCAGTCCTCAGAACACTGGCTATGTTTTAAGTAAAGACCAGATAGAGAGATTGATTGTGTTGTATGATGTTGGTGTAACTTTTGAAAGACCCAAATACAGCGTCACCATAACACAAAAATTTATTGGTGCAGAATTTAAAGGACAATACACACAGGAATTTGGAAACCTTACTATGCAATTTAAATTATAGAGCTAAATAGATTGAACTATAACGGAAAATGCTTCAGCGATATTTCAGATACTGCCGGTAACGAAAAATAAAAACGGTGTCAAACACTAAGGCCCACTTCACAAATAAAATACCCCTTTTATTTACTCAAAAAAGTATTACTTGAAATTGTATTTGCATTAACATTTATCACTTGCCGATACAAAACTTACTAAATATATAATCCAGTTTATCTTCATTGGTAATCTCGCCCGTGATCTCTGATAGGAAATACAAACAACGGCGGATATCCAGCGCCAGTAAATCACCTGGGATATGCTCATCCAATCCTTTTCGGATATCCTTTAACGATAGCCGCATCTGTTCCAGCGCCTCCAGGTGGCGGGCATTGGTAATGATCGTTTGATCTTCTACAACTGAATGGTCGGTTACTTTTTTAAACAAAGCTTCCTTCAATGTTTCTATACCGGTATTGGCTTTGGCAGAGATATACAAGACAGGGAATGGAGCATGCGCTGCAGGAACCAAATCGGCTTTGTTGCCCACCAACAGGTAATTCACCTGCTCTTTTTCAAACCAAGCAACCTGCTGTTCTATGGCAGCCCCGTCTTCGGTTTGCACATCAAAAATATACAGCACCACATCGGCCGTTTTCATTTTTTCGAGGCTTTTTTCAATGCCAATTTGCTCTATTACATCACTGCTCTGCGAACGTATACCTGCCGTATCAATCAGCCTGAACAAAACCCCATGAATATTTACAGTTTCTTCAATGGTATCCCTGGTAGTTCCGGCGATGTCGCTCACAATGGCACGGTCTTCATTGAGCAGGTTGTTAAGCAGTGTAGACTTCCCCGCATTCGGCTTCCCAATAATAGCCACACTCACCCCATGTTTAATTACATTGCCTAATTTAAAGGAAGCTACCAACTGATCTATGTTCTGTTGCAATTGATCTATAAGAGCATAGAATTTTTTTCGGTCGGCGAACTCTACATCTTCCGCTGCAAAATCTAGTTCTAATTCTATCAGCGATGCAAATTGTATGAGTTGCTCCCGCATCCCTTTCAAATCACTCGAGAAACCACCCCTGAGGTTGTTTAGCGCAGTTTTCCTGGAAGCTTCTGTATTGGAGGCAATCATATCGGCCACCGCTTCTGCCTGGGTAAGATCGAGCTTCCCATTTAAAAAAGCCCGTTGTGTAAATTCACCCGCCCTCGCTGCCCGGGCACCATGCCGGATACAGGCCTGCATTACCTGCTGCTGTATATAAGGGCTGCCATGGCAACTGATCTCTATACAATCCTCCCCGGTAAAACTTTTTGGATTTCGATAAACGGCCACTACCACTTCATCTATCGGCCCTTGTTTGTCTCGCAATATCCCAACATGCAACGTATGTGATGGTTGTTCGCTTATTTTCCTGGATGGAAAAATCTCATCAATGATCCTGCAGCTTTCTTTCCCACTCATGCGAATAACGGCGATGGCCCCCACACCGGTTGGGGTAGCCAATGCTACAATGGTATCATCCCAGCCACTCAGTTTCTGATTCAGCATACGCAAAGATAAACGCTTCAAAAAGATATGAACCTATTCTTGCACCCACAAAAAAAAGCCCCTCAAATTGAGGGGCTTTAAAATAATTATTGATTATTACTCAGATACCACAAAAGTGATTGGCTGACGTTGATAGGCATTTACGTTTCGTCCGTTTTGAATAGCCGGCGTCCACTTAGGGCCTTTTTTAATAATCTTAACGGCTTCTTCTTCCATACCATAGCCATGCTTAGTTTCTGCACCAACATCGCTGATGGATCCGTCCCTGGATACAATGAATTTTACAACGACTGTGTAACTTCCGGGCGGCGCTTCGTTTTCTGCAGGCGCATTTGCATTCAGGTTATTTTGTAAATATCTCCTCCATGCAGCTTCTCCCCCGGGGAATTTCGCTTCCACTTCCACTTTTGTGAAGATGGTATTTTCGTCATCGTTGGTTTTAGGCAATTCAGTTACCTGTGTACCCTTGTCTTCAACAGGAGCCTGAACAATTTGTTCTTTGTTCTCACTCTCCACTGTTTTGTTGCTGATCACCTGGTCTTCCTTGATCTCTTCAATCTTCTCATCAGGTTTTACCTCTTCGTCTTTTACCACTTTAGGCGGGGTAAATTTTACCTGGTTTATTTCTGGTGGAGGTGGCGGAGTGGGTGGTGGTGGAGGTGGCGGCGGTGGTGGTGGTTCATCCTTTTTAACTTCTGCCATCTGGGTATCGAGGACATTAATATCATCTGCTGTTTTGCCTTTATTCATCATATTGGCAAATACAGAACCCAGGAATATCAGCAGGAGTAACGCAGCCGTAAAAATCAAGGCTTTTACCATCCTTGAATTGTAGGTCTTCCTCAATTCATAAGCCCCATAAGATTTATTCTTTCCATCAAAAATGATGTCGAGAATATCGGAGCTCAAAATTTTATTTACATCCATAATAATTCGCTGTTTGATTGATTAGATTCAATTTTTCCGAAATTCCACAAACCTTATTTGATTCCGTTGGCTTTTTCAGTTTCCCTGATCAGCAATTCTTCCGTAGGCGTCATATCTACTTCTGCATAGTGGCCAGGGGGCACGGCACAAATAGACATTTCATCCAGGATATCAATGGCATTTTTAAAAGTTGATTCTTTATCAGATTTAATGATGTACATCAGGTCGTCTATATTGGTAGCTTTTTTCTTTTGTACAATCAATTCCCTGATTTCTTTAAAATTGCTGCTTTTGAATTGCTCACTGAGCGTATTGGGATCCAGCTGCCCGTAGTAATAATATATCTGGTCGGCCTTACCCAATAAAATCGTCATCGCACCCGAATTTTTTACTTTCAGGATTTGAGTAGAATCATCCTTCGGTTCGTTCATGTTCATGGCCGTTGACTGGCTCATGGTTGTGGTAAACACGAAGAAAGTGATCAGCAGGAAACCTAAATCAACCATTGGAGTAAGATCTACCCTTGTTGATAATTTTTTACTTTTTTTGACGCCGGGCCCTTTCTTATGTCCGCCACCCGACGAGGTATCCATTTCTGCCATCTCGGTAATTTTTTAAAATGAATAATTTACTTTTTCGACTCCTGGAGAAATAGTTCCGACCCAACCGGTACGGATTCACCGCTGGTTACAATCTTGAACTTGAATATCTCATTCTTTTTAAATGCTTCTTTGATCTTTTTAAATGTTGGATACAAAGCCGCATTGTCACCTTTTACCAGGAGCATATTCTCCAGTTCCTTTTGCGATCCACCGGCATACACATTGGTAATACTTCTTACCCAATGAGTCATTTCATTATTGGCGCTATCGGTTGGGATGCCTGGTAATTGAGTGGCCGGAATATTACGGGAAGAAGCCAGGTAAGATTTGATCTGGTTCAACGGCATGCCAATGAATTCAGATTTATTCCATTTGGCCAATTCTGCAGCAGATAATCCTAGTCCACGCTCCGTATTGATATTTTCCAGTATTTCCGATTTTTTGGTACCATCTCCCATCATCATGAAAGTCTTTCCGTCCTTGGTTAAGGTAATTATGATCGACTTATCTGCAACCGCTTTTGTTGAAACCGAAGCCGGGGGTGTTACTGCCAGTACTTCCGGTGGCTTTTGTTTGGTTGCCAGGATGAAGAAAGACAAGAGCAAAAAGGCCACATCGCACATCGCAGTCATGTCGATGTTGGTGCTTTTACGTGGTATTTTAACTTTTGGCATTCTGATTAATTTATGAGTTTACTTTAAGATGCAACATGCTGAAACTTCCACAAGCATTACTTGTAGAGCGAAGCAAAAGACTGTGTTAAAGTAAATCCAGATTCGTCGATACCATACGTGATACCATCGATCTTGGTCGTGAAAATGTTATAGAAAATGATCGCAAAAGCAGAGGTACCGATACCCAACGCGGTATTGTACAACGCTTCAGAGATACCAACAGAAAGTTTGCTGGCAGCACCACTACCACCACTGTCTTCACCAAGCGCAGAGAACGAACGGATCATACCCAATACCGTTCCCAGCAGACCCAGGAGGGTAGCTACTGATGCAATGGTAGAAAGGAATACGAGGTTCTTTTCGAGCATTGGCAACTCAAGTGAAGTAGCTTCTTCTACTTCTTTTTGAATAGCCATTACTTTTTGTTCTGTGGTAAGTTCGTTGTTATTGATCATTTCTTTATAGCGGTGCAAACCTGCTTTCATCACATTTCCAACAGAACCTTTTTGCTTATCGCATTCTGCCAGCGCCTGGTCTACATTTTTATTAGCCAGGTGGTATTGTACTTTACGGATAAAATCAGCATTGTTGCCTGTACCGGTAGCTTTTGAAATGGTAAGGAAACGTTCCACCACGAAAGTGATCATAGTAAGGAAACTACCAATCAGGATGGGTACAATGATACCACCGAGGTACATCTTACTGAGTGCTGTCTTCGGATGATCCCTTTCTGGCCAGAAGCCTCCATTTTCACTGCCTACTCCAAAGTTGGATCCGGCACCCAAAACAAATCTCCAAATGACGTAACCAGCTAATAGGCACAATACAGGCGCTAATAAGGAAATAATGTTACTGGATTTTTTGGCCTGTACTGAAGTTACGGGCTTTACAGTTGCAGTTGGTCTAGTCTCTGCCATAACAATCTGATTTTAATTTGGTTAATGTTAAATTTCTTATGATAAAAATAGGAGTACCATCCCAATAAAAAAAACAATGTATAAAAAAAACCGTCTTTTATTAGAACGAGTCGCACAAGTTAATAAATTAATTGAACGCAACAACCCGGACCAATTAAATTTTTATTTTTTTCAATGGTTGCAAAGATGACAGGGAAATGCAGTGAAATGCTGCGTTTACTCGTAGCGGAGTGCTACGATGGGATCGAGCCTCGATGCTTTTACTGCCGGATATAACCCGGCAGCCAAACCAACAATAAAGCATACAAATATGCCGGCAATGACCCAACCCCATGGTACAACAAAGCCGGTTTTTAGTAAGAGGGCTACCCCGTTGCCAAGCAGGATACCTGCTGAAATACCTACCAATGCACCCAGCAGGCTGATGATGACAGATTCAAAAAGAAATTGAGAACGGATATCTTTTTTAGTCCCTCCAAGCGCCTTCACCAGCCCGATTTCTTTCGTACGCTCATTTACCGCCACGAGCATGATATTCATTAAACCAATGGCAGCCCCAATGAGGGTGATAAATGCGATACCGATGGTTGCTTTTTCGAGAAAACCCAGGTTTTGCAACAGGCTTTCGGCAATGCTGTCGCTTTTATCTATATAAAAATTATCGGCATCTTTTACATCCAGCTTCCGGATAGGCCTGAAAATAGCAGTCGCTTCCCCGGTGGCCAGGTCCATCATTTTAAGGTCATCTACCTGTACAGCCAGGTTATATGTGCTATTTGTACTTGCAAACAATCGCCGCACATTGTTGTAAGACGTCACTACTACCCGGCTGGTATTAAAAAAAGCACTTGAGCCTTTGTCTTCCAGCACTGCAATGACCCTGAATGGGATATGATCCACACTGATCACCGCATCAATTGCTTTGGCAATATTACCGGGGAATAATTTAGTAGCAACCCCATTCCCGATAGCGCAAACATTTAACCCTGATTCAACTTCGGCTGCGGTAAAATTCCTCCCATAGGCAAGCTTATAGCCATTCAATTCGAGGTAGTTTTCGTCACCTCCATAAATGTTTACGTCGGGGTTTGTTTTTCTACTGCTGGTATTTACTACGATAGATGATGGGCCCCTTAATGCGATGCTCACTTTGGCTCCGGGGAACACATAGCGCTCCCTGAATGAACGGGCCTCATCGAGGCTGATTGGGATACCCGAATTTGACTTTCGCTCTTTTTGCGAACGTTTCGACTTTACTGTACTGCTGTTTCCCCCGCCAAAACGAAAATTGCGTTCTTTGAACCGGATGCTGAATGCATTGGCCCCCATCGTAGAAAAGCTGGTGGTAAGGCTGCTGCTGGCTGCCTGTATGGCTGTAATGATGAGAATAAGCGCAAATATCCCCAGCGCAATAATCATCACAGTAATACCTGTACGAAGTTTATTGGCTTTAATATTTTTCCAGGAAAGGGAAAGGGAATCCCGATAAGTCATACGCTGCTAATTCAATTCAAAGATAAAGAACAACAACGCTATTTGAACAGGGGAAGGATGAATGGCAGGCGATTAATGGTATATCCAGCCAATCACCAACTCGGGGTAAATGCCAATGATCAGCACCAGGGCAACAGTGACCAGTAACATCACTTTAAAGAACCCAGATACAGGGCTGCTGATGGCAACAGGTTGTACCGCTTCTTTAAAATACATGGCCTGTATGACCCGGAAATAATAATACGCACTGATGGCCGCAAAAAGTACCGCTGCAATTACCAGCCAGAAATGGTGACCATTTTCAACCGCAGCCATCAACATGAAAAATTTACTTTGAAAACCGGCGGTTAAGGGAATACCTGTTAATGACAAAAGGAAAATGGTAGCAGCAAATGCAAGCAAAGGTTGTTGTTTTGCCAAACCGTTGAATCCATCAATGGTATAATCTTCCATTTTGATGAGGATGGCGAAAAAGCCGATGGTTGCCACACTATAAGCTGCCGAATACAATAGCAAACCTTCTTTCGCTTTTACATTGAGTGCAAATAGCGCCAGCAACATAAAGCCTGCCTGGGCAATACTAGAGTATGCCAGCATCCTTTTAACGCTTTGCTGAAATACAGCTGTAACATTTCCTATGAGCAGCGTGGCAATAGTGATGAATACTACCAGGGTTTGCCATTGGTCCTGCATTTTTCCGAAAGCGTTTTCAAACAAGCGGATGAATGCAAAAAAGCCCGCCACTTTCACAATAGTACTCATGAATGAAGTAAACACAGTGGGTGCGCCATCGTACACATCAGGCGTCCAGAAATGGAAAGGGGCTGCAGACACTTTAAATGACATTGCTACGAGTAATAATACCAGTCCAATAGCAATCATGGGCGACATTTCGCCGATGCCAACCTGTAAATTGTTGATAAAGAATGAAGCATTGGGGTTGCCACCATAAATGAAAGCAATACCCATCAGCATGATCCCGGTAGAGAAAGACCCCATCAGGAAATATTTGAGGGCTGCTTCATTGCTTTTCAAATTGCGTTTATCGCTCCCAGTGAGTATATACAACGGGATTGAAATAATTTCGATACCAATGAACAACATCAGCAAT
>JBPOHG010000060.1:0-2309 GCA_052035835.1 Bacteroidota bacterium
CATATCTATTAATTCTCCGGCTTTTCTAATCGCCCTGAATGCCGCTTCAATGACGGCTTCGGGTGTTCCTACCATGGTTACAACCGTACGGTTGGTAGCTTTTCCTGGATCTACATTCAATAAGCGAACACCTTCAACAGATTCAATCTGGTCGGTAATCATACGAATGAGGGACAAATCATTGCCTTCTGAAAAATTGGGAACACATTCAATCAACTGTTGCATGGGATTAATAAATTGATATGAAGAAATTAGTTTTTGTCAATAATAATTCAATCAGGAAATTCAATTACAGTTCAAACCCACTCGCCTTTTAACATCACCCGTTGCACCAGGTTCGACCCAAATGCATATGGCAGATATGCAATGCCCGGAACAGGTTTGGTAACAATCAGGTTGGCTTGTTTACCAACAGCAATGCTTCCGCAAAGATCAGCCAGTTCCATGGCGCAGGCACCATTAATGGTAGCCGCATTGATGGCTTCTTCGGGAAGCATTTTCATTTGTATACAACTCATGGCTACCACCAGGTTCATATTGCCACTGGGGGAAGAACCCGGGTTAAAATCGGATGCCAAAGCCACCGCACAACCCGCATCAATCAGTTGTCTTGCCGGTTGAAAATTCATCCGCAGAAAAAAAGCAGCTGTAGGCAGCAGTGTTCCAATGGTATCTGAAGAAGCAAGGTTGCGGATATCCTCTTCGGTCATTGTTTCGAGATGATCCACAGAAATTGCATTCAGTGCGATGGCAGATTGTAAACCTCCAATGCTGTTCAATTGGTTAATATGCAGTTTAGGCTTTAAACCATAGGATGCCCCGGCTCTACAAATCCGATCCATTTCTTCCGGAGAGAAAAAACCGGTTTCGCAGAATACATCTATATAATCTGCCAGGTTTTCGGAACCTATGACCGGTAGCATCTCATTGATGATTGACTGAATATAGCCTTCATGGTTGTCGCGGTAAGCGATCGGGTAAGTATGCGCCCCCAGGAAACTTGCTTTCACCGGGATGGGTGCTTTTTCTTTTATTTTCCTGATTACCCTCAGCATTTTTAATTCTGCTGCTACCGTTAACCCATACCCGCTTTTTATTTCAATGGCGCCGGTACCCAATTTCATCAATTCCTCCAATCTTTCCCATGCTGCATTGAACAGCATGTCTTCACTTGCTTCCTGTAAACGGGCTGCAGAGTTGAGTATCCCCCCGCCTTTTGCGGCAATTTCAGCATAACTAAGCCCCTTGATTTTATCAACGAATTCACTTTCGCGGCTTCCGGCAAATACAAGGTGTGTGTGGCTGTCGCACCAGGCCGGCATTACCATACTGCCCGTTAAATCAATTACTGAAGGAGGTAATTGGGGCAACCTTGCTTCCAACTCATACATATATCCATACTCAGCGATAACCCCGTTTTCAACCAACAGAAATGCCTGCTCCATTGTAGGCAGTACACCCAACGCTTTTCCACGCAGTACATTATTGGAGGAATGAACACCCACCAGGTTGGCAATATTGATCAATAATGTTGTCATCTTTAAAATTTATAACTGCTCCCAAACCGACTTACCAAAGGCTTCTAATCCAGGGTCACGGGCCCCCATTAACAATAACACCGTTCCTGCTGTGAGATGTGGGCGAACAGTATGTAGGAAATTGTTTCTGTCTTCTACGAAAAAAGCTTTTTTACCTGCGTTGCTAATAGCAGTAACCAGGTCATTGGCAGAAATATCCTTGGTAGCTGTACCTCCGGCATAAAAAATCTCACTCATCCAAATTTCATCGTTGGGACGAAGCACTTGAATGAATTCATTGATAAAGTCGTTCTTCAGGAATCTCGTGGGGCCGTACCCGTGAGGCTGAAACCAGGCAACGACCTTTGGCGCTATCGGCTGGCAGGCTGCTATAGAAGCGGCGCATTTCACCGGGTTATGGGCATAATCATCAAAAACATATATGCCATTCTTTTCTCCCAGTAACTGGTGCCTCCTGTAAATACCTTCATATTTTTCAATCCCTTTGGCACATACTGGAAGCGAAACACCCAACTGAACGGCAACTGCAACTGCTGCCAGGGCATTTTCCATGTTGTGTTTTCCAACGGTATACAAAACAAACGGTTGCCCGTTAATGCGAAAAGAAATTTTTAATCGATCCTGATTAAAGTCTGTTGCTTTGAAACCCGCCTCTGCTGTAGCATCTGTCGTGAAATCGAATGCCGCACCGGCCGATAATGGTGCAGCCAATGCATTTGACCTGTTCACCACAAATAGTGAAGATGTATTTGATTTGAATGTCTTAAAAAT
>JBPOHG010000126.1:0-13623 GCA_052035835.1 Bacteroidota bacterium
GACTGATAAGCACCGCCGATACTATAAGTAATTCCGGCTGCCATTGGAGGATTTGTTACAGCAATGCTGCCACTTGATATTGCACAGGTAGGCTGTGTAACAGAAACAAGTGGCGCAGGTAGGTTATCACACTCATTTGATAATGGCGTAATCGTTACCGACCAGCCGCCATTAAAATTACCTACGTCGGTTCCTGCATCATCAACAACATACAGGCTCCAGGTACCATTCGGGTTGCTGCCATTGAAAACAGATGCAAATGTTGCAGTACCAAATGTTCCCGGGCTTTGATAAGGGCTGGCCGGGGCTGGAGCCGGGAATGGATCAGCTGAAGTGCCCAGATTGGTTGGTTTGTACGTTCCGCCTGTTAAAGCAGTAGCAGTAATAAATGATGGCGCTGCATCATCCAGCGTTAGATTTATGTTTACAACATCGGTACCATTTCCTGGATCAGATAAGATCAGCATTTTCTGGCCAGCAGGTCCTACCAATAGCACATCCACATCATCGGGGTAAGTATGGTTAAACTGGTTCAATTGAACAGTCACCTTTCCGATCGTTCCAGTAACTCCAGATACCACAATATTTGAACTGTATGGGCTTGCCGGAGCACCCGTGCTGGCGCCTGTTCCGGTTGCCGGGATTAGAATGGGTGTTGTATTAGAGAATGTAACCGGCGTGCCTAAACTTCCAGCTACAAAATCAACTAAACCATCACAGTTGTCATCAATACCATTTCCACACAATTCGGTTGCACCAGGATATACATTGGGGTTACTATCATTACAGTCGCCTCCCTGTATCGCATAACCATTGCCGGGAGCACATGCCTGTCCGGTAACACCGCTACCTGTTCCATACCCGTCACCATCTGCATCTACATACAATAAAGCGCCGATACTAAAACTATGTACAAACGCATCGCCACCGGTTCCATTGGCATCTCCATCCAAGGATGTATTGAAAGGATTGCGCAGGCCACCAGATGCAATAGTGAGCCTGTAATTGCCACAATTAAGCGCAGATGAACCAATTTGGTAAGTCATTTGGTTGGTACCAACACGATAAGTACTGGTAGTAGACAGCGGTATAATGGCATCATCACCGTCTCCAAAATTTCCATTCAACCCTGCATACCTGAATTCGAAATTGGCGATCGTATTAACACTAACGGGATCCATTACCTGCGAATACGCAATGGTAAAATTCGTTACAGTTCCACTGGCAGCAGATCCTCCATTTGCAGGAACCCCTGTAATAAACTTCACTTTTGGTGCTCCAATATTAGCCGTAATGGCTGCATAAGTATTTACCCTTCCCGAACCAAGGTATCCGTTCATGGTTGGGTTTTGTGCAGATATATCATCGGCTGTAGCCAGCAACTGTGCTGCAATCTGGTAGTTCGTCCATGTAGGGTGAGCCGACCAAAGCAAAGCCGCTGCACCCGTTGCATTGGGCGTTGCCATACTTGTTCCGGAATAATAATCATACGTATTACCAACAACAGAAGATAAGATGCTGCTGCCCGGCGCCGAAATATCAACTCCAATTCCGTAGTTGCTGAAACTGCTTCTTACATCGCCGGCATCTGTACTGGCCACCAGGATTGTTTGAGTTACGGCCTGCCTGGCAGGGTTAAGCTGGTTGTTATTTCCAGCTGAATTGAAGTGCAATGCGCCTCCGTCGAGCACATATTGCACTCCGGAAGTAAACACCGGATCATTGGCAAAACCATCAATATTATAACTGGTGTTGATCAATTTCGCACCATTGTCAACTGCATATGCAAAACTCTGGGCATTCATGGCCGCTGTCCATGCAGCTCCACCGGTTCCATAAAACTGGATAGGCATAATTGTAGACAAACCAGCAACACCGGCAACACCATTGTTGTTGTTGATACGGGCTGCAGAAATACCGCAAACATGCGTGCCATGTGAATCACCTGTTACATTGGGGTTTGGATTATTGTTATTAAATGAAAAATCCCATCCATTTACGTCATCTATAAATCCATTTGCATCATTATCGATACCATCCCCTGCTATTTCACCCGGGTTTACCCAAATGTTGGGCGACAGATCACTGTGCGTAAGTTCACATCCATCATCAGTAACAGCAACAATCACATTTGCACTCCCTTGTGTAATATCCCAGGCCAGGTTATTTTTCATGAGAGGATGATGGTACTGATCTGCATATCGGGTATCATTGGGAACAATATCCCTTGGGTCACCATTGTAAACGAAATTGGGTGACGACCATAAAATGCCGGGCGCTCCCTGAAGCATTTTCATGGCGGCAAAAACATCCAGTCCATCCTGCAATTTTAATAATGCAAGGCTCACACTATTACCTGCACTGCGGTTGGTTGAGAGCAACCTGCTGATCATTGCCACATTGCGGCCAGCAAAAAATTTCGGCCAACTAAATGACTTCAATTCAGATGCTGCCCTGCTTTTGTCTACAGGCAGGCTTATTGCCACTACAATTTCTCCCGGCATATACGGATGATATTTTGCCCTTGCCTGCATGTCTTCAAAAGAAACAGCATTGGCTGCAAATACATCTTTAATTTCTGATGGTTGATAATCGGCACCATACTGCACGGGCTTTGAAGGGGACGTCCAGGTTGCTTTCCCATTGTCCTGTGCAGTAGATGCTAAGTTGCACAGCAAAAGAATAGCGAAGAAAAAGAAATAGTTAAATGAAATGTTCATTCGGGTGCGCATACGATTGCACACATGATTGTAGCAGTTTGTCATACATTAATTGTTTAAAGGATTACTTGTAGAAGAGAAGCTGTGTGTTTAAACAGGGCGAATTGGCAGATTGGCTAAGATAATGTTTTTTGTTGAAAATATAGAAGCTACAAAGCCATTTTGCCATGTAAAACAGTTGGCTAAATTTTCATGGAAATTGAAAAAAAAGCAACTTCATTTGATTGTCCCGATTTGTCTGGTAAATGGCCTCCCGTTTATTTAAATGAACCTTAGTTTTGTACCTATAACAATGAAAAAAAGGCAGGTAATATTCTTATTGCTTCCCAAATTGCATTTGCTCGATTTGGCCGGCCCCGACCAGGTCTTTTTTGAAGCCGGTGATTTTGGGATCAACTTATCAGTGGTATATGCAGGAGTGGAAGATGAAGTAACCTGTTCTACAGGTATGAAAATTTCGGGATTGCAGTATTTTGATACCCTTTTGGTGGAACCCGGCGACTTTATTTTAATCCCCGGAGCCGATTTAAAGCAACTTATTTCAGACAAAATCAGGCATGAGAAACAAGTGATCAAGTGGCTGGTGGAGAGTTATAGAAACGGGGCGTATATCTCTTCCGTTTGCACCGGGGCATTTTTTCTGGGAAAAACCGGCTTGCTGGATGGCCGCAAATGCACCACCCACTGGAAACACACAGAAAAACTTCAAGCGCAGTTTCCAATGGCAAAAGTTGAAAATGATACCCTGTTTACCGAAGACAACAGGATTTTTACAAGCGCTGGCGTTGCGGCGGGTATTGACCTTGCTTTACATATCATTCAAAAACTAAAGGATGAACTTACTGCCAGCAAGATCGCCAGGGAACTGGTGGTACATGTTCGACGTAAAGGCCATCATTCCCAGCAAAGCATTTATACCGCGTACAGGGACCATATCCATGCTGGCATACATGATGTTCAGGATTTTGTTCAGGAAAATATCGATAGAAAAATTTCACTCACACAACTGGCTGGCGTTGCCTGTATGAGCCCTAGAAACCTTACCAGGGTTTTTAAAAAAGAAACCGGTATAACAGTGAATAATTATATTAACAGGGTAAGGAAAGAAGTGCTTACAAACCTCAAAACAAATCCAGATCTCACCCGAAAACAAATGGCTGCTTTGTGCGGACTTGCCAGTGAAAGGCAACTGAGCCGTTTGATGAGCCAGATGAGAAACTAATCAATTTATAAGCAAAAAAATGTCTATTTCGGATGTGATCTTACATCTGGATAATACCTCATTGCAAAAAATCATGAAAAAAACATTTCGATTCATCAATTACATATGTTGCCTCCTGCTATTTCAGGTTGCGGGGAATGCACAACAGATTGAAAATAGTAAGATGGATGTACTGCATATTGCACTGGACCTGCATGCGGATATATCAGCTAAAAAAACATGGGGCAAAGCTATGCTTAGCATCAGGCTTACAGAATCAACCAGGGAAATAAAACTGGATGCAGCTTTCATGCAAATACACAGTTGCAAAATGAAAGATGAAAAACTGGTTTTTCAATATGACAGCAGCGATGCTGATAAAAACCTGCAGATCGCATTGCCACGTTATTTTACCAAGAATGAAACGATTCAAATTACTGTAGAATATACTGCCTGCTGGCTGAATGAACCCGACCCCAATAGCCTGGGTGGAAGCAACGGAAGAGGAATAAGATACTTTAACCCGAGTTTCACGGAGCCGCTTAAACGAAAACAACTATGGAGCCTTGCCGACTACACATCTAACCGTTATTGGTTTCCCGGCAACGATGTGATTAACGACCTGCGGACTTCAGAAATAAAAATCACCGTTCATCAATCACTGACAGCTATATCAAACGGAGCACTCGTCTCTATAAAAAACAACCCAGACCAAACCCGTACCTTTCATTACAGGATGGATGTTCCGCATCCCAATTATCAAACCTCTATCGTAGCCGGGGAGTACTCCGTTATTAAAAACAAATTCAACGCTACTGAAATTTATACCTATTGTTATCCCGATGAAGAAGACGCTACAAGGGCAAGTATTGAGCGGTTAACAGATATGTTTCGGTTCTATGATTCACTGGGGTTGAAATATCCCTATAAAACCTATACACAGGTCTTTGTACAAGACCTTCCCTGGGGGATGCATGGCATTGGTACCAGTACACTTAGTGAGAACATGGTAGATGATGCAGGTACACACCGCGATTTTCTTTACTTGTGGGATGGTTTGGAAGCCGAGGCCCTTTGTTACCAGTGGTTTGGAAGCCTGGTCCCCATTGAAAGCTGGAAAGACCTTTGGCTCATCAAAGGGCTGAGCCGCTATTTTGACGGGCTGTATTGTGCCTATAAAAACGGATCAGATGAATACCTTTTATACAATCATTTTACATTCAATGTAGGCACCGCTATAGGAGACTGGAAATCTAAACAGGCTAAACCCATTGTGAGAAACCCTGAACAAAATGATGTTGCCTTTACTTCCAACAACGAATCATACTTCAAGGCTGCTGCTGTTGTTCATATGCTGCACAGGGAGGTAGGCGATAAGGCATTTTTTGATGGCATTCAACGTTTCCTGAATCAAAACGCAGGCAAGCCTACTTCAACAGAGGCATTTAAAAATGCCATGGAACAAACTTGTGGAAGGCCATTAAATTGGTTCTTCCATCAATGGGTCTATCATACCGGCATTCCTGTATTCAAAACAATGCATTCCTATGATGAAGAAAAAAAACAGTTAACACTTCAATTGCAACAAACCCAGGTGCCAGACAGCAGCATGAATCATGTATATCCAGCCTTCTTTGAGGGAAAATTGAAGATTGCATTGGACAACGAAGTAAAAGAGATAACCCTTCTTCCGAAAGCAAATAATACATTTACATTCACCGGTATTACCAAAAGGCCATTAACAATAATTGCAGATTATCAGCACACCTGGATCAAAGAATCGAAGGATTCATTTTCTGTTTCGGAACTAATTCAGTTACTACACTTCAGCAACGATATCATTGCCAAAAGAACTGCCGGGACTCAATTAATCAAACTACTGACAGCAGATGATATAGCCGAAAATATCAAACTGGAAATTACAGAAGCCATTTGCAAGGGTATAGAATCAACTGTATACTGGCGTTTGAAATACGCACTTATTCTTCAGTTGCAAAATGTATGGGCGCAAAATAAACCGGCTTTACATAGCGAAATGTATCGCAGGGTCCTCAGTATGCTGCATACGATTATCAGCAAAGAAAAAGCATGGGCAAAAATGGCAGCTATCAATATGCTGGGCGACTTTAGAGACAGTGCTTACAGCAATGTATTCATCAGCCAATTATATGACGAAAGCGACCGCGTTACGTATGCTGCAGCCATTGCACTGGGAAAAACAAAAAGTAAAACGGCTTTCGCTGAGTTGGTAGCACTCAATCAAAAACCATCCTGGAAAAACCAAAGCCTTATTGCCAGTTTGAAAGGGCTAAAAGAACTCGGCGACCCCAGGGCCGGCGAATTTGCATTGAACGCACTGAAAGATGTGAATGCAATGGCCAGATGGACGCTTGCAGTTCCAATCTGGGATTTCAGGCTTGCAGCCGCTGAAACGCTTGCATCCCTTAAGCAAACAAATGAAGCAATGGGCATTGTTTTAACCCGGTTCAAACAATCTGTAATTGAAAATGACCTCAATGATATGTTTAACAATGCATTGATTGCTGCAACGCTTGCAGATGCCAAAGGCCAGGAAATATTTGATATGCTGAAATCAAAATTCATTGCCAATCATAACATCCTATCTGCAGTATCGCAACTCGAAGCAACTTATCATCAACAACTAAAAACAAATAACTAATCGTATTTTTAATTTCAAGCCAACACCATGAAACGTTCGTCCTTATTTCCACTTCCCGAATATTTTGACAGGTATATCAATCTTTGTGATGATGTGCCTATTGCAGAAGCAATCGAAACAAGCATCTCAGAATTAGATGCAAACAAAATGTCTATTTGGAAAAACATGGGTGACTTCAGCTATGAACCCGGCAAATGGACCATCAAAGATATTTTACAACACCTGATAGACACCGAGCGAATATTTTCTTACCGGGCATTGGCCATTGCGAGGGGCGAGCAACAACAATTGCCCTCATTTGAAGAAGACAATTATGCTTTGGAAGCAGATGCCAACCGAAGAAGCATAGAAAGCCTTGTGGAAGAATTAAAACAATCCCATCGTAGTTTACAACTTTTATATGCATCGTTTACCGGCGAAATGCTGGAAAGAAAAGGCATGGGCTTTAAAGGGGAATATTCGGTAGCCTCCATTGGATTTTGCATGGCTGGCCACCAGCGTTGGCATTTTCGCATATTAGAAGAAAGATATTATCCATTACTTAAAGGAAAGCTTTAAGAAAATTTATTGCTTTCTTCTATCTACAAAGTACATATCAATCTCCCCTTTATTTTTTGCTTGTATTTTACCCCGGTAACTACAATCAAATTCATCTTTAATGAGTTCGTATGTAGACCCGCTGATATTTACTTTTCCTACTTCGCCGCTGCTCTCCATTCGCGAGGCAGTATTCACCGTATCGCCCCAGATATCGTAGGCAAACTTTTTGATGCCTACTATACCTGCTACCACCGGGCCGCTGTGAACACCCAGGCGTAGCTCAAAATAAGGCTGGCCTTTTGCTATACGTTCCTGTTTGTTTTTTTCTATGAATGCCGCCATATCCAATGCAGCAGATACTATATCCTGCGGGTGCGTGAGATTGGTAGCCGGCAAACCCGCCGCACACATATAGGAGTCGCCAATTGTTTTTATTTTTTCAATGCCATACCTCCCTATGATCCTGTCGAATTCACTGTAGCAATTATTGATTTCTGCAACCAATTCCTCCGGTGTAAGTTTTTCACTTGCCTGGGTAAAATTCTTGAAGTCGGTAAATAACACACTTACCAAATCAAAGCTTTTTGCTTTTGCTGTACCTGTCTCCTTGAGCTCTTCAGCAGTTTCTGCAGGCAGGATATTCAATAACAACTCATCGCTGCGTTTCTTTTCTTTGCTGATACGGTTGCGTTGCTTAAAAAAAACTGTTGCAAAAAGGCATACTACAGCAAACCCTCCAATAAAGCCATTCCTGATCAGTTTCTGGCGTTGCAATTTTCTTTGCTGCAGCTCCTTGTCTTTATTGAGCAACTGTATTTGTGATTCTTTTTTCTCCAGATCGAAACCGAACTGCAGTGTACCCAGTTTCTTATCTGTATTGATATTGTAAATGGTATCTTTTATTGCCAATAATAAATTCTGGTATTTATACCCATTGGCAAAATCGTTTAGGGTAGAATATGATTTTGAAAGCCCTTCGTATGCATCTTTGATTTCTGCCACACCATTGAGAGGTAAACTGATATCCAGGCTTTGATTATAGGCATTAATGGCAGCCTGCATATCCCCTTTCGCAAAATAGGCCTGTGCCAGCCCAATGAGCGCCTGTGCCATGTCTAGCCTGGTATCAAGTTTTTTAGATATTTCAAAAGCCTGGGTATGCATACCAATGGCCTTGTTGAATTCTTTTTGCCGGGTATATACCCTGCCAAGGTTATTCAATGGGTAAGGCATGTCTTCAGTTCCTTCGTATGCTTTGGCACTCTTACTGAGATAAACCAGCGCTGTTGAATCTTCGCCCATTTTATAATATATCTCCCCAAGGTTGCCCGCAGCAGTCCCTATAGAATAATCATCATTTATTGCAACGCTCAATTGGTAGGCCCGTTGAAAATAGTCAACCGCTTTTTTATAAGTGGCTACTTTGTTCGAATACACGCCACCGATATTGATGAGTGAAGTAAGCACCCGTAGTGTATCATTGATTTCTTCTGAAATTTTTAGCGACTGCAGGTGTAACTCGAGCGACTTGGCCTCATCGCCCTGGTTAAAATAAACAGCGCCCTGGTTGCTAAGCATATTTGCCACGCCGGTTTTATCACCAATCAAGCGGTAAACCTCCTGCGCCTGTTGCCAGTTGATGATGGCTTCTTTATACTCGCCCTGCATATAGTGCCCGATGCCAATGTTTTTTAAAGCAAGGGCAAGGCCGGTTTGATAAGTCAATTGTTCGGCCAGTTTTTTGGAACTCGTGGCAATTACAATCGCTGTATCGGGGTTATCATTGAAATAATTTTTGCTGAGTGAGTTTAATAAATCAACCCTGTGGCTGTCGGCAGCACTTTTTGCAATAAGGTTTTTTAGGCTGTCAATGGGATTTGCAATGGCTGGAACAATACCAATGCTGCAACAAATTATTTGTAAAAAGAAAAATCTAACTATTGTCTGATGCATGCAGGATTGCTTTTTAGGATGGGTTAACTAAGATACTTAGATTGGCAATAAGAAAATCAATTTACCTAAATCGCTGTAATAAATTGTTATAAATAAAAAGGAGGTTGCAGAAACAACCTCCTTGATAACTTAGTATTGCAACTAGTTATTGGCTTTGATCAACTTCATCACTTTACGTTGTTTTCCCTGCAATACTTCCACGTAATACATCCCAGTTCTCCATGAAGAAGTATTCACCCGTACGCTATTGCCTGTAACCGATTTTTGCATAAATACTACTTTTCCATCCACATTTAATATCCTGATATCTACACCCGACAGTTTATCGCTGCTGGTAATATTTACATAACAATATCCTACAACCGGGTTCGGATAAACAACTGCATCCAATGAAATAGTTTCATTTGAATTTCCAGCCACCACATCTTCCGAACTGGATGTTGTTTCAGGTATAGTAGTCCAGGTATTATTGATATCCCTTCCGCTTCCGGTTACCCTTAAACAGAAGGCATCCATCTTCATCGCATTGCAGGTAGTAGATGTTTGTACCCTCACTTTTGCAGTGCCTGAAGGCGCTGTTGCAGTAATGGTATACAATGCCAGTTGGCCAAAATTAATATCAACATCCCTGGTAACAGCTACGTCTGTACGCCCTAATACTGCTCCGCTGGAACTACGGAAGATGAGGCTGATTTTCGGACTGCAAGTTAACCCGGCTGTATGGATGCCTGCAAAACCACTAAATGTTACCGTAGTACCGGCAGCGATAGTTACATCCTGGTATACTTCTGAAAGTTTCCTACTCGCATTGTTAAATCCGTTCTTCGTTCCACAAGCCGTATATCCTGTACCCGTGCTAACAGATCCGCCACTGGCTGTCCAGCCCGTCGTTCCACTTTCGAAGCTGCCATTGGTAAGCAGGTTTCCTGAAGTATTGATACAATTACAATCTGGCAGCATACCAAAATCATACGTGTTATTGGTGCTTCCGCCAGGTTCTGTACCATTCGCAAGCGTAATCGCATAACCCCTGATCTCGCCCGAAACAAGCACTCGTCCATCATCATTATTATCCGTATTGTTATCAGGATCCGTATTGCTTAAACTGCTGCTCATATACCCGGCTGGCAATACAGCGCCAATGATATAATTGCCGGCAGGTAAACTATTGAAATTATAATATCCATTGGCATCGGTTGTTGCTGTACGAATGGCTGCCCCATCGGCAACGTTATCGTTGTTTGCATCAATGTACAACCTAACAGTTACCCCGCGGATACCATTTTCTGATGTACCATTGATACCATCGTTATTGCTGTCGTACCATACCCGGTTGCCTACCTGTAGGATTGGTGGAATGAACCCTGCATCCACCGTTGTGTTGGATTGCCCGAAGCTTACAGTATAGTTTCCTGTAATTCCACTTACAGGGTCACTGTCTTTAGTATCATCTGTTCCAACATTAGAACTGGTTGGCGTATAACCGGCCGGAGTAACAAACTGAACACGATATGTTCCGGCAACTAAATTATTAAATGCATAATTACCTGAACTGTTCGTTGCAGTAGTTGCCAGCACAGCATTAGACGTATTCAACAGGTTTACAGTTACACCCGCAATTCCTGGTTCTCCGCTATCTTGTTTGCCATTCGAATTCGCATCGCTGAATACAAAATTACCGATAGATGAACAAGCCGTTGCAGCAGTGATTGTAACAGGAACCTGTGCTGAAATACAGCCTACAGCATTTTTCGCTGTAAGGTTATATGTACCTGCAACCAATCCGGAGAATACGCCTGTAGTGTTCGTGTATGTACTACCGTTGATACTGAATGTTAATCCTGATTTGGATGAAGTAACCGTTATTTTACCAGTAGCAACACTGCAGGTTGGTTGTGTAACAGAAACAGTGGGTGTTGCCGGAGAAGCAGGTTGTGCATTGATAAGCACACTGCCCGATGCCGGGGAAATACAGCCTGCCGAATTGGTTACTTTAAACACATAAGTGTTATTAGCAGGGATGCCGGTAATTGTAACCGAGGTAGTATTACCAGTTGTTGTAAAGGTACTAGGTGTGCTGGTAATCGTCCATGCTCCGGCTGGCAGGTTACTGAGTATAACAGAACCTGTAGCCACTGTACAGGTTGGCTGTGTGATCGTTCCAACTGTTGGTTTCGCCGGAGTTGCTGGCCGTGTGTTGATAACTACACTGGCTGCTGCTACAGAGCTGCATCCATCAGTATTTTTAATACTGAATGTATAGCTACCAGCTGTAAGGCCGCTGATGGTTGTTGTTGCAGTAGCACCGGTTGTAATTACATTACCGGGATTGCGGGTTAAGGTCCAGCTTCCAGATGGAAGACCAGTGAGGGTTACAGAACCGGTAGCCACAGAACAGGTTGGTTGAACAATTGTTCCTACCGTTGGAGTGGCAGGTATCGCTTTAGGAGCAGCAATGCCATTGCCGGATGCACTCGTACATCCATTCGCTGTAGCGGTGACAGAATAAGTGCCGGCTGTGGTAACGGTTATACTTGAAGTTGATTCGCCGGTATTCCACAATAAAGTGCCGGTTGCTGTTGTTGAAAGAACAGAACTTCCGCAGTTATTCGTTACAGTTACTACTGGTGTAGCCGGGGCCGATTTTGGTGCGGCGATTCCGCTACCAGCAGCACTGGTACAACCATTGGCGGTTGAAGTAACCGTATAAGTACCCGGGCTGGTTACTGTGATCAACGAAGTAGACTCACCTGTATTCCATAATAATATACCGGAAGCATTGGTTGATAATGTTGATGTTCCATTACAGTTATTCACTACCGTTACTGCAGGTGTAGCAGGGGTTGATTTAGGTGCAGCGGTGGCTATTGCCGGCATACTAATACAACCGTCAACTGTAGCAGTTACAGAATATGCTCCTGCCGTTGTAACAATAATCTCACTCGTTGTTTCCGTTGTACTCCACAGGAATGAGCCAATGCCGGTTGCAGTAAGTGTAGAAGTGCCGTTACAGTTATTGGCCACCAGGATACCAGGTATTGCTGGTGTTAATTTAGGCGAAGCCGTACCAGACCCGGTTAAACTTGTACAACCATTTACGGTTGAAGTAACTGTATATGTTCCTGCACTGGTCACCGTGATAGATGAAGTTGATTCACCGGTATTCCATAATAAAGTACCGGCTGCATTGGTTGATAGAACCGATGTTCCATCACAATTGTTAATTACTGTTACCACCGGTATGGATGGCGCTGATCTGGGAGAAGCAACACCCGATCCTGCCTCACTGGTACAACCGTTCACAGTGGCAGTAACAGTATAAGTCCCTGCACTGCTTACAGTGATCGATGAGGTTGATTCACCGGTATTCCATAACAAGGTGCCGGTTGCAGTGGTTGACAGTACCGATGTGCCATTACAGTTATCCGTTACTGTTACTACAGGTGCAGATGGCGTAGATCTGGGAGATGCAACACCCGATCCTGCCTCACTGGTACAGCCGTTTACAGTGGCAGTAACAGTATAAGTCCCTGCACTGCTTACAGTAATCGATGAGGTTGATTCACCGGTAATCCATAACAAATTACCAGTTGCAATGGTTGACAGTACTGATGTTCCATCACAATTGTCTACTACCGTTACCACCGGTAATTATGGCGTTGATTTTGGAGATGCAACACCCGATCCTGGCTCACTGGTACAGCCGTTTACAGTGGCCGTAACAGTATAAGTCCCGGCACTGCTTACCGTGATCGATGAGGTTGATTCGCCGGTATTCCATAACAAAGTACCAGTTGCGCTGGTTGACAGCACCGATGTTCCATCGCAGTTATCCGTTACAGTTACTTCTGGAATTGCCGGACCGCTTCCAGGCGCTGCAGTTCCCGAACCCGCTTCACTGGTACAACCATTTACTGTTGCTGTTACGGTATATGTACCTGCACTTAATACCGTAATAGACGGGGTTGATTCGCCGGTATTCCATAACAGGGTTCCTGTGGCATTGGTTGACAATGTTGAAGTTCCACTGCAGTTATTCACTACCGTTACCACCGGTGTAACAGGCCCTTCGGCTACTGTTAATATGCCGTTCTCATAAACAATATTATAATTTGGCACAGCCTCTGTTTGTACAATTCCTGATGGTACAATCTGATAGGTACCCGAAGGAATATTGCCAGTACCCATATCTGTATTCAATTGATTTAGAATCATGAACTGTGGCCCGCTGGCAATAACAGTACTGTCTGCATCATCGTATTGATAAATAGTATTCACGACCCTGTATGGAGGCTGAACACCCGTACATTCTGCTGCTGTATCCACAGCTTTTGCAGTGAGGGTAGCAGGCGTGATCGTGAGGTTACCCAATCCATACGTAATATCGAAGTTTTCCGAAATCAACACACCCGGCCCAATCAACCAGTTACCTACCGTGTATCCTGAGATCATATTCATCGATTGATAGCCAGATAAAGAATCGGCATCCGGACCAAACACATCCAGTGAATCAACGATCAACAATGTAT
>JBPOHG010000191.1:0-8135 GCA_052035835.1 Bacteroidota bacterium
CCTTTGCTGCAATCGGCTGATCGAAACCAGGCTTCACCCATTCGAGGTACCAACTGCAGAAATCATCCCATATCAGTGAATAAATGGTTTTAAGGGCTTCGCTGAGCCTGAACTGTTGCATCATTGATTCTACTTCGATACTTACTTCCTGCAAGCGGTTTCGGAACCAAAGGAATGGAAAATCTGGTTGAGCAGGAGCATCAGCGCTTTTTTTCTGTTCCCACATTTTCACCAGCTTCAACGCATTCCAGAGTTTATTATTGAAATTCCTTCCTTGTTCCAAAGAGGATTCATCAAATAAAATGTCATTGCCCGCTGGGGAAGAAATCATGATGCCAAAACGAACTGCATCGGCGCCATATTGGTCAATGAGTGCCAGCAAGTCGGGCGAATTGCCCAGGCTTTTGCTCATCTTACGGCCCTGTTTATCCCTTACGATGCCGGTAAAGTATACATCCCTGAATGGCTTTTCTTCCATGTATTCAAAACCTGCCATGATCATACGGGCAACCCAAAAGAATATGATTTCAGGGGCAGTTACCAATGTATTGGTTGGATAGTAATAGTTGATTTCGTTGTTGCCAGGATTGCTATATCCTTTGAATACTTCAAATGGCCATAACCAACTGCTGAACCAGGTATCCAGGCAGTCTTCATCCTGCTTAATTTCAGTATTGGTTGATTGCGGGTATTTAACAGCAAATTCGCGGAGCGCTTCTTCTTTAGTGGCAGCAACAACATAATTCCCTTCGGCATCATACCATGCCGGTATGCGATGGCCCCACCATAACTGCCGGCTGATACACCAGTCTTTGATGTTTTCCATCCAATGCCGGTACAGGTTCCTGAATTTTGGCGGATAGAATTTAATTTCTTCTTCCATAACAGCCTTCAGTGCCGGGGTACTCAGCTCTTTCATGCTTACCCACCATTGCATACTGAGGCGTGGTTCAACCACAGCATCGGTACGTTCGCTGTATCCAACCTCGCTGGTATAGTCTTCTGTTTTTACCAGGAACCCTTTTTCTTCCAGTTCGGCTGCAATTTTTTTACGGGCATCAAAACGGTCGAGGCCCACATAGATTTGTGCTGCTTCGCTGAGGGTGCCATTGTCATTGAAAATATCTACTACTTCCAACTGGTGTTTTTGTCCGAGCTGGTGATCGTTCATATCGTGCGCAGGAGTTACTTTCAGTGCGCCGGTACCAAATTCCATCGTAACATAATCATCTGTAATGATGGGTATGCGGCGGTTGATCAATGGAACAACGGCAAATTTACCATGCAGGTGCGTATAACGTTCATCGTTAGGGTGTACACAAATAGCAGTATCTCCCATGATGGTTTCCGGCCTTACCGTTGCTATTACTATGCCATCGTCACTTCCATCAATGGCGTACCTGAGATGGTAAAGTTTTTGTTTGGTTTCGCGGCGTATCACTTCTTCATCACTCAATGCGGTGAGGGCCTTTACATCCCAGTTGATCATCCGCTTGCCCCTGTAAATCACCCCTTTTTTATACAATGACACAAACACACTGATGACAGCATCATAATAGTCTTTGTCCATGGTAAAGGAAGTACGGTTCCAATCGAGGCTGCATCCAAGTTTCTTTAACTGCTGTAAAATGATGCCTCCATACTTTTCTTTCCATTCCCATGCATAAGACAGGAATTCTTCCCTGCTGAGGGAGGATTTGGTAATGCCTTTTTCACGCAACATGGCAACGACTTTGGCTTCGGTTGCAATAGAAGCATGGTCGGTCCCCGGAACCCAGCAGGCATTTTTTCCCTGCATACGGGCTCTCCTGATGAGGATATCCTGTATGGTATTGTTTAAGCAATGGCCCATGTGCAGTACGCCTGTAACATTGGGAGGAGGAATGACAATGGTATAAGGTTCCCTTTCATCGGGCATACTGTTGAAATAACCTTTGTTCATCCAATGGCTGTACCATTTATGATCAATTGATTGCGGCTCAAAATTTTTCGACAATTCCATTTCTATTGCATTTTTTGCAGGGATGGCGAAGGTACGAAATGGGAGGCTTCAGGGGAAATTGCGCTTTGTTATTTTTGGCGAATAACTAAAATAATTAGTATTTTGCCATTTCATACATGTACGCAATCATTGATATTGAAACAACCGGGGGCCATGCGGCAGGCCATGGCATCACCGAAATTGCAGTGTTCCTGCACGATGGGCATATGGTTACACATTCATATCAAACGCTCATCAATCCGCAACGAAATATCCCATTATACATAACGGCACTCACGGGTATCAATAACGCAATGCTGGCATCGGCACCTCTGTTTGAAGAGGTGGCTGAAGAAATTTATGCCATGTTGCAGGACAGGGTTTTTATCGCACACAATGTAAATTTTGATTTTTCTTTTTTGCGGCATCACTTAAAACAAGCAGGTTTTGAGCTTAACGTAAAGAAGTTATGTACGGTAAGGCTTAGCCGAAAAGTTTTCCCTGGGCTCCCTTCATACAGCCTGGGAAATTTATGCAGGAGCCTCGAAATACCTATTACCGACCGGCATAGGGCGCAGGGGGATGCCAGAGCAACTGTTATTTTGTTTGAACGGCTTTTAAAGCATGGAGGGGAACTGCATATCCAAAAAATGCTGAAACGTTCTTCTGCCGACCAATGGCTCCCCATGCAACTCGATAAACAGGTGATCGAAAATTTGCCAGCAGCTCCGGGTGTGTATTATTTCACCGATGCTAAAGGGATAGTTATTTATGTAGGGAAAGCCATCAATATCAGAAAAAGGGTTAGCAGCCATTTTACACACAATGATGGGGAGAACCGCCGGCAGCATTTCCTTCGATTGGTGAACAACGTAAAATTTACCACCTGTGCTTCAGAATTGCATGCTTTAGTGCTGGAAAGTACCGAGATCAAAAGGCTATGGCCACGCTACAATTACAGCCAAAAACAGCCTGCCCAACAGTTTGGGTTATACGCTTTTGAAGACAACAGGGGCTATCTTCGGCTTGCGATCGATAAAAAGAAGAAGCACTTGCCTGCGTTATACTGTTTTAACCTGTTGAATGAAGGTTTGGTCATGCTAAGGCGTATGGCAGAAGAATTCGACCTTCATCCCAAATTGTGTTTCCTCGATAAAACGGCGTTTGATGAAAATGATTATTCTTTTTTGGACTCACCCCGCAAATACAATAATAAAGTGAAAAAGGCATTGGATGCCCTGGAGAAAAAACTTCCCACCTTTGCTATTGTGGATGAAGGGCTGAATGCGGATGAAAAATTATACATCCTGATAGAAAGAGGCAGCTTTTGGGGAATGGGCTGTTTGCCTGCCGGAGAATATGTAGAATCGCCCCAAATGCTGAAAGATAAAATTCAGCCTTATGCAGATAATGATTTTATACGCAATAGTATTTATTCTTTTGCAGAATCAAATCCGCACAAAAAACTGGAGTGGGGGCATCGCTGATCTACAATGATTGAAAATTGCAGATGTTGTGTCCTATTTTGATTTTAGACTTTTGTTTGTAAGATAGAGGTGGCTTGGTTAACTTCAGCAGGCATTTTTTGTAGTTATTCGATAAGCGCCCTTATTTTTTTTACCAGCTTCTCCTTATTTTCGCAGCCCAAAAAAGAAAACAGCATGTTTACCCAGGATATTGCCCGTACCCTACAACTCAAGCCGTCTCAGGTTGAAACAGTTTTGCAATTACTCGCCGAAGCCGCCACCATTCCATTTATTGCCCGTTACAGGAAAGACATGACCGGTGCGCTTGATGAAGTACAAATTCAACTGATACAGCAGGAACAACAAAGATTGCAGGAATTTACCGACCGAAAAGCTTTTATCATCAAAAGCATTACCGAGCAGGGAAAGATGACCGAAGAACTCCAGGGAAAAATTGAATCTGCAGCTTCCCTGCAACAACTTGAAGATATATACCTTCCTTACAAGCAAAAGCGCAAGACAAAGGCAGATACAGCCCGGGAGAATGGCTTGCAGCCGCTTGCCGACTTGCTTATTCAACAGAAAGAGAATGATATAGAAACGCTTGCAACCCCTTTCCTGAATGAAAAAGTAACTACGGTTGATGCAGCTTTGCAGGGTGCCCGTGATATTATAGCTGAAGAAGTAAATGAGAATATAACGGTACGGGATAGACTTAGAAAACTTTTTCAACAGGAAGCTGCTATGGTGAGTAAAGTGAACCCCGATAAGGAAGCAGCAGCTGTTAAGTACAAGGATTATTTTGATTTCTCGGAGCGGATCAGCCAAATTCCTTCTCACCGCATTCTGGCAATATTACGGGGTTTCCTGGAAGGGTATCTTCGCATGTCCATCGAACCGTTGGAAGAAAACGCAATTGAATCAATCGAAAATCTCTATTGCACTTCAAACAACAAGGCAACAGAACAGGTTAAAAAAGCAATACGAGACAGTTATAAGCGGTTGCTTCAGCCATCATTGGAAACGGAATTTCGTACGGCATTGAAAAGTGCAGCAGATGAAGAGGCTATCAATGTTTTTGCTGAGAACCTTCGGCAGTTGTTATTAAGTGCGCCATTGGGGTCGAAGCGCATATTGGCCATCGATCCCGGTTACCGTACAGGCTGTAAAGTGGTTTGTTTAGATGAAAAAGCAGAACTGTTAACTACTGCATTGATTTATGTGCATGAAAAGAACCGGGTACATGAAGCCGCAGAAAAGGTCAAAGGGCTCATCCAGCAATACCAAATAGAAGCATTTGCGATCGGGGACGGCACCGCAGGCAGGGAATCAGAACAGTTTATTCGAGGCTTGCAAACGGGGTTGCCGGTTTTCCTGGTAAATGAGGATGGCGCAAGCATTTATTCAGCCTCTGAAATTGCCCGAAAGGAATTTCCCGACCATGATATTACGGTGAGAGGTGCAGCGAGCATTGGAAGGAGGTTGATGGACCCGCTGGCTGAACTTGTAAAAATTGACCCAAAGAGTATTGGAGTAGGACAGTACCAGCATGATGTAAACCAGGCCAGGTTAAAGGAGCGGCTCGATCAAACGGTGATGAGTTGTGTAAATAGTGTGGGTGTGAATGTAAATACGGCCAGTAAGCAATTGTTGTCTTATGTGAGTGGGATTGGGAGCACGCTGGCAGAAAATATTATTCGCTACCGTGCAGAAAAAGGGAAGTTTACCGCAAGGGCACAACTATTGGAAGTGCCTCGATTGGGAGGAAAAGCATTTGAGCAATGTGCCGGATTTTTGCGTATACCCGGCGCCGTTCATCCGCTAGACCAAAGTGCGGTGCATCCCGAAGCATATCCCATTGTGGAAAAAATGGCATCCGATACTGGTGTACCCGTTCAGGAGTTGATTGGCAACGAAAATTTATTGCAACAGATACAGCCTTCAAAATATACGACAGAACTGGTGGGTTCGCATACCATTAAAGATATCATCTCAGAATTGCGCAAGCCCGGCCTCGATCCAAGGAAAACCGTACAGCAGTTTGAATTCGCAGCCATTTATAGTATTGAGGAAGTTCGCACTGGCATGGAATTGCCTGGGATTGTAACCAACCTTACCCGTTTTGGTGCTTTTGTTGATATAGGTGTAAAGCAAGACGGACTAGTGCATGTATCGGAAATTGCACACCGGTTTATTCAGGACCCATCAGAAGTACTCAAACTCAACCAGCAGGTAAAAGTGAAAGTGCTGGAGGTAGATTTGATGCGGAAGCGCATTATGTTATCTATTAAACAAACGGAAGCTGCTCCTGCCAGGATACAATATAAAGCCCCGCCTAAGCCTTCGGGTAAGGAGATAAAACCTGCAACGATGCAGGATGCCTTGGCTTCATTAAAAGAAAAGTTTGCAAAATAGCATCCGGGCAATAAAAAGGCCTTTTACATTAGGCCAGGACTTCAATAGTAGCGCCAATTTTTCGATCGGTAATAGCGTCGCACTTTGGCTTTAGTGAATCGTACGTTCCGTTCTTTACAGCATATTTGCCTTTGGAGTGAATGAGAAAAGCGCATTGTTCTGCCTGTTCCTGAGAATGCCCGCAAATTTCAATCAGGGTTTCAATTACCCAATCAAATGTATTTACTTCATCATTCCAAACCAGCAAAGAGCAGGGAGGTTCCATCTCAACCAATGTATCGGTGGCTTCATCGGCATCAGTAGCCGGATTATATGAATCGTAATTAGGCTTCATGTGAGATGCAAAATTACATTTTTTTAAATAAATACGTCGGCTTTACATTTAATACATATTTACATAGAAAGGAGTATTAATGTAAAGGAGAATCAACCTTTTTTGGTTATATCCGACATCCATTTACATACATATTCAAATATTGCCGGGTTGAAACGGCTCGCAGCATATTGATAGTAGGCGGTGGGATTTGACTGCATACGAATGAATGTATCCATGCTGCCAATTTTTTCAAATGTATGAGTACTTCCTTCTGCCTGCCAGAAGCTTGCCTTGCCAGGATTTTTCTTGTTTATATACGCAACCAGAGCCTGGTGGTCGTCGGCATTGTTGGCTGCCAGGTCGCACTCTCCATAGATGGCCAATACATGCGAACGGGTATTGCCCCAGGCTTTGCAGGTGTTGTATTGGTTGATCTCTTTATGGAACTGCGGCGTTCTTCCCGAAACACCGAGCTTTGTAACCGGGTCGTAGCTAAGCAACATTTGAAGTGCCTGTAAACCTTCCGGAGTTGCAGCTATCTGATCGGAAGATGCCTTCCCGTAAAAAAAATCATACACTTTAGGTTTGATAAATTCGATGCTGTCTCTAAGTACTGCCAGGTCTTCTCCAAAATATTGCAATTGTATTTTATATGCGTCTAATAAATATTCGGCCCAGGGTTTAAATACAGTGCCATATACTACCACGCCTGTTGGTTGAAATTTCTCTGCTAACAGTGGCGCCACCACGCCACCCATGGAATGTCCGAATAAAAAGATCTTTGAGTGTTCTACAGCAGGCATTTTGAGTAAGTTCTGATAGCCTGCCTCATACATTTTTAACTCTTCATGAAAGCCCATTGTTTCGCAGGGAGGGATTCCTGTATTGTCACCCATATCACCTTTTTCCATTCGATAAACGGCGAATCCCTGGTTCACCATTTCGTCGAGTGCTTGTTTCGTTTTATCCAGCGGCGTAAAATTATCCATGGAGTAGCAGGGGAGCCCTTGTAAAAAATAGATCGTACCTGCCGGTTTTTTGCCTTTGGGGGAAGCATAAATGGTTCTTACAAGTCCGCTCCCATATTTAAATGAGCCATAAGTGATATCTGCAATTGGGTTATTTTCGAAGGGTTTTGGAACAACCTTACCGCTTAGGGAAATGAGTTTCCCATCCCGGATTAATTTGACTTCGATGGGGTCTCCACCCCTCAACGTTTTTGCTACGGCCGCCAACCTGGCTGGAGAATTGATGTCTTGTTGATTGATGGAAGTTATTATATCGAATGGTTGTAACTGTAATGAACTTGCAGTAGTGTTGGGAACCAACGATTTTACAACTGCGCCAATTTTATAGTTAAGGCGAACAGAGATACTATCAGGCAGGTTTTGAAAATAACTTACACCAAGGCTTCCTTTACGTGATAAATCTTGCGCTAATAAGGGAAAACCAACCAGTGCCAATAAACCAATGAGAGCAACTTTTCTCATATAAAGATTCATTTAAGGAATGAATCAGAAAAGTAATGGATAGCATCCTGATTTTTTGAGTAAATCATACAAGCGGCATGAAATCAGTACGACTGGTGGGGTAAAATATTTCAGCATAATGGGAATGCCCCAAGTGGGCGTTGACGGGGAGTAACTGCCGAACCCTCCCGATGCAAGATCGGGATGCTCAAAACCAACTGAGCAGATAAGGAAAATGAAAATCGAGCAAGAATTGATGAGAGAAAAAAAATAAGCCCCGTAAGCATTACGAGGCTTTGAGTGGGCGTTGACGGGGGGGTAACCGCCGACCCTCCCGATGCAAGATCGGGATGCAGTAAATCAACTGAGCAGATAGGGAAACTGAAAATCGAATTCGTATTGATGAGAGAAAAAAATAAGCCCCGCAATAATTACGAGGCTTTGAGTGGGAGTTGACGGGGTCGAACCGCCGACCCTCCCGATGCAAG
>JBPOHG010000270.1:0-3866 GCA_052035835.1 Bacteroidota bacterium
AATCTGAATTAAAATCTAAAACTGTTCAGCAATAGTTAGAAAATCAGTAATGGTATTTATTTATAAATTAAATGAAGGATAATATTTGCTAATTATTTAAACTCTATTGCCTCATCAGCAAATATCAATTCAAACCCTTCAAATTTGTGTTGCTCTTTTAGTACTGTTCCGGTTTCATCAAGCCATTCAGTTTTTACCCAGTATAATCCCCTCATATTGCCTTTAGGTTGGAGTAATTTGAGTAAACCGTGTCTATTGAGGTTTCTCAGGGTTTCCCTGAAATTTACGGTTAAGCCTGTTATTTCGTGGTATTTATCCCTAATATCGGATAGCTTACAGGCAACCCCTATTTGATCTAATACTTTGAGTGCTTGTATCTTTAAATCGGCTTTAACGGGAAAGCCTTGAGGCTCTTGACTTACAGGCTCATCAAATGTTTCAGGTATTAAATTGGCTTTATTCCCCTTAATTCCCCCCAAATTAACAGAGCCGTATTTTATTTTCTTGATAAGTTTGTCTATCTCGTTTACTCTATCCAGTAATTCCCTTTTATCCTTATTAAGACTTTCAAGGATTATCATTGTTTCATTATTGTATTCCATAACTAAACTGTTTATATTTCATAACAGCAAAGTTATCAATCAATTATAATAACGTTAATGAATACACGAAAATGTAAGGTGTTTTGGAGTTTATTATTGTCTTGGCTTTATATAGCCCTTATTTTACCAGCTTCCACTCGAACCTCCTCCGCCAAAACTACCACCTCCAAAACCGCCGAAGCCGCCGCCTGAGCTTCCCCCTCCTCCACTCCAGCCGCCTCCACCCCAGCTGCTTCCGCCGGTTGGCCAGAATGTTGGGCCATTGTAACCCCGGTAACCACGCCGGCTCATAAATGAACCTCCCTTGCCTCCACCGGAAGTAATCGCCAGAATAATGATCACAATAATGATGATCAGGATGATCCTGCTCATGGAGCCGGAACCCTTGTGCTTATTTCTTGGGGTATGGTACTCCCCTTTAACTGCTTTAATGATGGCATCTGTGCCTTCGTTGATACCCCGGTAGTAGTCATCCCCTTTGAAATTGGGGACTATAATATCCTGAATGATATGGCTGGATGCCACATCCGTAAGCGCTCCTTCGAGCCCATAACCAGGGGAAATATTAAGTTTGCGGTCTTTTTTGGCAACCAGTAATACAACCCCGCTATTGGTTTTTTTATTGCCCACTCCCCATGACCTGCCGAGTTCGATGGCTGCATCCGCTACATCCATGCCATCGAGTGTTTGTACAATTACCACTGCAATTTGTGTAAATGTACTATCGTCTAATGCCACCAGTTTCCTTTCGAGCGTTTGTACCTGGTCGTTAGTAAGCGTTCCTGTATAATCGTTTACGAGTTTGGGCGGATTGGGCTTATTCTTAATAATATCCCGGATAGAACTTTCCTGCGCCATCGTAGTAACAGACAGCATAAAAGCCATCAACAATAACCATATCGGGGAAAGTCTTTTCATGTATATAAATGCACTGCTCATTTGCCAAAAACAATATCGTCGGGCAATTCGTTTTTATCTTCGGTAGGTATATAAGGGAATTTCTCGGTTAGTGTAGCTCCAATGCGGCGGATGCACTGCACCATCCCGTCTACCAGGTGTTGCGCCGAAATAGCTGCTATCATGTCTTTAACTGCGCTGTTCCAATAATCGGCGCCAACCGCTTTGTAAATACCTTCATCGGCAAATAAAGCCAGCTCATGGCTATCTATTGCTATATAAAGCAATACAGCATTCCGGTGGTCGGTTTCCTGCATTTTCAACCAAAAAAAAACCTCAGCAGCCCTGTCAACCGGGTCTACAAACGGGTTTTTACTTTCTACATACACCCTGATCTCACCACTGGTCGTTTTTTCAGAATAACGAATTGCCTCCACGATCAGGTTTTTTTCCTGTTCGTTGAAAAATTCTTTTTTCTTTCTGAAAATTGAAAACAATCCCACGGTTTATTTATTAAAGTTGATGGGCACTGCTTTATCAGCGCCACTGTCGGCAGTAAAACCATCTTTTGCTTTGAATCCAAAAATGCCAGCCAGCAAACTGGTTGGAAAGCTCTTAACAGAACTATTATAATCGGCAATAGCAGCATTAAAATCCTTTCTTGCCACTTTGATCCGGCGCTCTGATCCTTCCAGCTGTGTTTGCAGATCGCTAAATGCCCTGGCCCCTTGTAAATCGGGATACTTTTCAACAGTGATCATCAGCCGGTTCACCGTACCCGCCAATTCATCCTGTGCGGCTGTTTGTTGTTGAAAATTATTGGCAGACAAGTCGGTGCCAACACTCAATGCCCGGGCCCTTGCTGTTGAAATTTTTTCCAGGGTGCCTTGCTCAAAATCTGCTCCCCCCTTCACTACATTCACGAGGTTGGGAATAAGGTCGAGCCTCCTTTGATACGCATTTTGCACTTCGTTCCAGGTGAGTTTAACCTGTTCTTCCTTTTTCACCAGCTTGTTAAAAACGGTGATGCAGAAAATGCCCAGCAGCACCAGGATGCCACCGATGATATAACCGGAAAAGCGCTTATTCTTCATGCAGGATTTGCTTAGAAGTTAACTTTTGGTGCTTTTTCTGCCCCTGCATCGGCTTTGAAGCCTTCTTTAGCATGGAAACCAAACATCCCACCCAGGATATTCATGGGGAATGACCTTACTTTGGTATTGTAGGTATTCACCGCATCATTAAACTGCTTGCGTGAATTCTTGATATTGTTTTCAATGCCTTCCAACTGTCCCTGTAATTTGGTAAAATTCTCAGTGGCTTTCAGCGTAGGGTATGCTTCAACGGTAGCCAGCAACCTGCTGAGCGAACCACTCAACTGGCTTTGAGCTGCCTGGAATTCTGCGATCTTGTCTGGAGTAAGGTTATCTGCGTTGATGTTTACACTGGTAGCTTTTGCCCTGGCTTCCACTACATCGGTGAGTGTTTTTTGTTCAAAATTGGCAGCGCCTTTAACGGTATTCACGAGATTGTCTACCAGGTCGGCCCTGTTTTGGTATTCTGTCTGCACATTGTTCCAGGCTTTTTTTACGCTTTCATCCTGCTTTACCAATCCGTTGTAACCATTGCAGCCCATAAAACCAACAATGAGCAATACGGCGAGTAATATTAATAATCCTCCTTTCATAATAATTTGTTTTTAAGGTTTACTGAATAAAATTAGTGATTTCTGTATACAAAGTACCGGAAATATTGGCAGTAGCAATGAGGTAGGACTACCTGCACAAAAAACGGCACCAGAAAAGATGCCGTTGCTGTTTAAATGGTTGCATGAGTTCAATAACCGGCTTTGGCGCCACCGATGTTTTCAATCGGGTGCCAGGTGGTTTTGATCTCCTGGAAATCGCTGATAAAATAAGGCGATTGCGCATCACCGCTCATCCAATCTGTTTTATCGTATATCAAAGTACGCTTAACGTTGAGCGATGCCTTTTCTTTGATCAACTGCTGAGCTGCTGTATCTTTTTCACTAAAACAAGTTGCATTCACATCCATATGGTCACTCAGGAACGGGAGCAATTCTGCAACTTTACCGGTAAGGATATTCACCACACCGCCCGGCACATCAGAACTATTGATCACTTCTGCAAAGGTAACTGCGCAAAGTGGCTTTGAGGCAGATGCCAATACCACACAGGTATTTCCCCCGGCGATCACCGGTGCAATTACCGACACCAAACCAATGAGTGAACTGTTCTGCGGCGCAACAATCGTAACAACACCTGTAGGTTCGGGAACAGAAAAATTAAAATGGGAAGAAGCCACCGGGTTAACGGTACCGAATAGCTGCTGGTATTTATCGCACCA
>JBPOHG010000255.1:0-3455 GCA_052035835.1 Bacteroidota bacterium
ATGTTAACTGCATTTGGTATTTCTGTATTGAAGGAAAGGCTAGGCCTCAGTGGTTGGATGAGTGGCATAAAATTGGGCGCACTCACAGGGGCATGTTTCGGCTCCACTGCAATCAGTATATCTTACTTATATGAGAAACGCCCTTTTGGGCTTCATTGCATAAACGGGTTGTATACTTTTTTTGGAAACATCATCGCTGCTGTAATCATTTGCAGCTGGGATTAATCGGTCTATAAGGTCACCAAAGTAGTATATCAATGACTATTCTACTTTGGTGATCTTAATGATATTGGTAGGGAGGTGCAGTTCAACCGGCGTACTTCCGGTATTGATCACCACATCGTCTTTCTTGATAAACCCCCTTTCTTTGAGGATATTGATCTGGTCGAATATAATATCATCGAGGCTCTCTTCTTCTGCATAAAAAAATGCCCGCACACCCCAGCTCAGGCTGAGTTGATTGATAAGGCTCCTTTCTTTGCTGAAAATATACAAGGGGCACTGTGGCCTGTAACTGCTAAGCATAAACGCAGTATACCCGCTCTGAGTCATACCAATCAATGCCTGTGCATGTGCATCATTGGCCAGTTTGCAGGCACTGTAACAAATAGCATCGCTCATGAATGAAGGGGAATGTGGTTGCGGTGCCAGGATATCGTCGCGGTTGTAATCATACACCGAACTCTCAACCTGCAGGATGATCTTGCTCATGGTTTCCACCACCAGGGTAGGGTAGCTCCCCATGGCGGTTTCTCCACTCAGCATAACTGCATCGGCACCTTCAATAACAGCATTGGCAACATCACTCACCTCGCTTCTGTTGGGTTTAGTGCGGTCCATCATACTTTCCATCATCTGGGTGGCTACGATGACAGGTTTTGCCCTGTGCATGCATTTTCGAATGATGTCTTTTTGTATCACCGGAACTTTCTCAATGGGTATTTCCACGCCAAGGTCGCCCCTGGCTACCATAACGCCATCGCTTTCTACAATGATGTCGCGAAGGTTTTTAAGTGCTTCCGGCATTTCAATTTTTGCAATGACCTTTATCATGCTGTTCTTGTCGCGGATCCTTTTTTTAAGGTCGGTGATATCAACTACTTTTCTAACGAAAGACAATGCAACCCAGTCTATTTTTTGTTCAATGATGAACTCAAGGTCGGCTATGTCTTTTTCGGTAAGAGAAGGTTGAGTAAGGCTGCTATCTGGTAAATTAACGCCTTTCTTTGGAAGCAATGTGCCTCCGAGTGTTACCCTAACCTTTACTTCCTTTTCATTTAGGATATTTGTAACCGTTACTTCCATCTTTCCATCATCGAGGAAGATGCGTTCGCCCTCTTTTACGTCTTTTGCGAGGTTGTTATAGGATACGTAGATTTTTTCGTTGTTGCCTACTTGTTTTTCAGTGGTAAAAATAAATTCATCCCCAGGTTTAAGGAGGATGCTTCCATTTTCCAATTCACCCACACGCAATTTGGGGCCTTGCAGGTCGCCGAGAATGGCAATATTGTAAGGCTCATAACGGGTGATCTGGCGGATTTTTTCAATCACAGCCTTTTTATCTTCATGGGAGCCATGTGAAAAATTGAGCCTGAATACATTCACACCTGCCTTAACCAGTGAAAGCAGCCCTTCGTAACTGTCGCAGGCCGGGCCAACAGTGGCAACGATCTTGGTGCGTTTTTGTGAATGCGCAATCCCTGCTTCTTTGTCCATCTGCTGGTGCAGGTACTTCTCTATATGTTTACTCATGTTTTTTTATTGTTGCCAGTCGTCTTAAATAGCGTTTATGGGTTTTGGTTAGGTAGCGAGGATTTTTACAATCTTCATCCATTCTTCGCTGATGCGCTGTTTTTTCTTTACAGCTTCATCTAATGCTGTGTAATGCATTTTATTATTGAGGATTCCTACAAACACATTGTATTTTCCTTCAACCAGGCATTCTACAGCATGGTAACCCATACGGCTTGCTATCAGCCTGTCCATGCAGGTTGGCGAACCGCCCCTTTGAATATGGCCCAGGATGCAAACCCGAACTTCCAACTTGGGTAATTTTTCTTTTATATAAGAGGATAATTCGTTGGCGCCGCCAAAATCATCTCCTTCGGCAACGATGATCAGGTTAACGAGTTTTTTTCTTTTCTCTTTTTCTTCCAGTGATCGGATGATATCGTTCACATTCGTTTTGCGTTCGGGGATCAAAATATTTTCAGCACCAGTGGCAATCCCGCTGTGCAATGCAATATAACCGGCATCGCGGCCCATTACTTCAATGATGAATAAACGGTCATGTGCATCGGCAGTATCACGTACTTTATCTATGGCTTCTACTGCTGTATTTACAGCGGTATCAAAGCCAATCGTGAAATCGGTTCCTGCAATATCCTTATCAATCGTACCGGGCAGCCCAATGCAGGGGATGTCGAATTCATTGCTGAATATTTGTGCACCCCTGAAACTGCCATCGCCACCAATGATTACAAGCCCATCTATGCCTCTTTTGCTGAGGTTCTCATAAGCCTTTTTGCGACCTTCGTATTCAAAAAATTCGGTGCAGCGGGCTGTCTTCAAAATTGTGCCGCCACGTTGAATAATATTGGCAACACTGCGGCCTTCCATTTTAATGATATCGTCTTCTACCATCCCACTGTAACCCCTCATGATTCCATATACTTCCAATCCATAGTAGATCCCGGTCCTAACCACTGCCCTTATAGCGGCATTCATGCCGGGGCTGTCGCCACCACTGGTTAAAACCCCAATCTTTTTTATTTGTTTTGCCATTTGATTTGTCTTCTTTATTGATTTTTCCTATTGTGTCAAAATTACACATTAATCCCGAAACTTTACAGGTTTTACGATTTGTTCATATCTGGGTATATTTAAGGCCTAATTTATACATAATGCAGAAAAGTAACATTGTAATGATGGTTTTGTTTGCACTCGCGGTATCGGGAGCTAAGGCTCAATTTACATATCCCGTTACAAAAAAGGTGAACCAGTCGGATAATTATTTTGGAACAAATGTAGAGGATCCTTACCGTTGGCTGGAGGACGACAATGCCGCTGATACCAAAGAGTGGGTGGTAGAACAGAACAAGGTAACTTTCAACTATCTCGATAAGATTCCTTACAGGAGTGCCTGGTTGAAAAGAATGGAAGCGCTCAACAATTACCCGAGGTTTTCGGCCCCATTCCGTAATAACGATTATTTCTATTATTATAAAAACAATGGGTTGCAGAATCAGTCTGTATTGTACCGGCAGAAAGGGCTCGATGGCAAGGAAGAATTGGTACTCGACCCCAATCAATTTTCATCGGATGGCACAACCAGCCTGGGCGCTTTTTCATTGTCGAAAAACGGGAAGTATGCAGTAGTGGGTAAATCGGCTGGCGGCAGTGACTGGCGTACTTTTTTTGTGATGGATATGCAAACACTTACTTACCTGCCCGAT
>JBPOHG010000239.1:0-4501 GCA_052035835.1 Bacteroidota bacterium
CTTTCCGAAACGTATTTGAATGAATTGATCTGGCGAGACTTTTATCAAATGATCACATGGCATTTCCCCCATATTAATAAAGGCAAAGCGTTTAAACCTGCGTACGACAGGATCGAATGGCGAAAAGACAATGGCGAATTTGAGAAATGGTGCAAAGGGGAAACCGGGTACCCCATCGTAGATGCCGGCATGAGGGAGCTAAATAATACTGGTTTCATGCACAATCGTGTACGCATGATCGTTGCCTCCTTTCTGTGTAAACACTAACTCCTTTATTGGAGGCTTGGGGAAGCTTATTTCGCTGAAAAACTCCTCGATTTTGATTTTGCCGCCAACAATGGCGGGTGGCAATGGGCCGCCGGAAGCGGATGTGACGCAGCACCTTATTTCAGGATTTTTAATCCCTATCTGCAAACAAAAAAGTTTGACCCCGAATTTACTTATATTAAAAAATGGGTACCCGAATTCCAGGAATTCACTTATCCCAAACCGATCGTAGACCACGAAATGGCCCGCAAAAGATGCCTCGAAGTATATAGCAGGGCATTAAAACCCAATGCAGGTTAAGAAGGTACAAATATATCTTGCATCACAATTGTTGTTCCATGAACTGCTGAATACACCTGCATTAACTTTTCAATAGCCAGCTTTCCATCTTCACCTAACGCTAACGAATAATTGTTCACGTAAAGGTTGATATGTTTCCGCATTACCTCATCGCTCATTTCCTGTGCATGGCAACGGATGTATTCACTCAATTCTGGGTACCTTGCATAAGCAAATTCAATACTTTTCCTGATTAAACGGTCTACACGAACCTGGATATCTGTTGAAATTCCCTTTCTAACTACAATACCCCCAAGCGGAATCGGATGGCCTGTGCTACGTTCCCAGTAATCACCCAAATCGGAAATCTTTACAAGCCCTTTTTCCTCATAGGTAAACCTGTTTTCATGAATGATTACACCCAGTCCATGTTGATTGAGGACAAATTGTTCAATCTCATCGTATCTTAGAAAAAGTTTTTTTGTTGCACCGGGATGTGCCAGGGAAAACAACAAATGTGCTGTTGTGTGAAGCCCGGGTATGGCTACAGGATAATGCGCTACATCCTGTTCCAAAGCCTGGGCCGGCCGAATGAGTAAGGGGCCAACAGATTTCCCCAATGCACTTCCACTATTTAATACTTTATAGCTATCTAACAGTAATGGTAAAACGCCATAACTAACCTTCGATACGTCGGCCACCCCTTCCAGTGCATCGTTGTTGAGCGCTTCCACATCTTTTAAGGTTACAGTAAATTCAAAGCCCTCCGTATCTATGTATTGATTCACCAGTGCATCAAAAATGAAAGTATCATTCGGGCATGGCGAAAAAGCTAGCTTGATGTGCATGTTATTTTTTATATCCTTGTTCCAGAAAATACAGATAAACCGCTTCCAGTTGTTGGTTAAGGTTCCTAACCGACTGTTCTATGTCCCATTTCATCTTGTCCCTTTCGCCTACATAATTACTCACCGACCGCAATTGCATGAAAGGGACCCCTTCTTGTAAACAAACATAGTGAAGCGCAGCTCCTTCCATGGATTCTACTTCTGCATGATATTCATTTCTACTATCATTCAGTTCTTTGTTACCACTCACCATATTCACAGTTACAGCCTTTGCACTGCGTATCAACATGTTTTCTGGCATCGTAAAAGGGTTAATCAGGCGGCCGTTGGAAAAAGGCATATCATCTGCATTGGCCAGCTTCATTTCAAATAAACTTCGAAACCCATCCTTCTCAAAAGCCCCCAGGTCGGCAAAACAATCAGATGAAATGAAAAACACTTCCCCAATTTGTACCCTACCTTTAAATCCCCCGGCAATACCAGCCTGTATAACAAGGTCGTAATCTACCTGGGTTATCCTTTTTTGCAGATGATAAATGGTAGCTGGTACGCCAACTCCAGTAAGCAGGTAGTCACAGGAAGGGTGGCTTATTAAAAAAGGGGCGATTTCTGCCTCAGTAGCTGCTACCAGGAGTATTTGCATGTTGCAAATTTCGCCTTTAGGCTTCATATTTTAGCGATTACTGGCTACCTTTGCGAAAATTTCAACCACGAATTCATGGTTTACATTACCAGGATAGAACATTTCAACGCAGCACACAAGCTATATAATCCTTCGTGGAGCAGGGAACAAAACGAACAGGTGTTCGGAAAATGTGCCAATGAAAACTGGCATGGCCACAATTTTGAACTTCATGTGACCATTAAAGGAAACCCGGATCCCGATACTGGTTTTGTATACGATGTAAAAAAACTCAGCCTGATTATTCAGGAACATGTTATTGAACCCCTTGATCATAAAAACCTCAATATAGATGTCCCTTTTATGGCAGGCAAACTTTGTTCTATTGAGAATTTAATCGTTGGTATTTGGAAACAACTTACTCCTCACCTGCCTGCACAGGTACAACTTCATAGCTTAAAAATGTATGAAACGCCCCGTATTTATGTAGAATATTTTGGAAACTAAAAGCTTTCCGCTGAATGTTCGTATTTTTATAAGTGAAAGGCAATGAACAGCAAACTTCTGTTTGAGCCATTACCATTTATGACAGGCAAGCCTGGTAAATGAACTTTTTTCACCAGTTGATTGTTTATATCCACTCATGCGTAATAAAGTAGCCGTATTTAGAAAAGAACATTTTAACGCCGCACACAGGCTGCATATAAAAGAATGGGATGATGCCAGTAATAAAACGGTGTTTGGAAAATGCAACAACCCACATTATCATGGCCATAATTATGAACTGATAGCCAAAGTAACCGGCGTTCCCGATCCTATTACTGGCTATGTAATAGACATGAAAGTATTAAGCGATATTATTAAAGCGGAAATCATTGAAAGATTCGACCACAAAAACCTGAATGAAGATTGCCCGGAATTTATTGGCCTTAACCCAACGGCAGAAAATATTGTTGTTGTCATATACAACCTGCTAAGAAAAAAAATTGACCCTGCCCTCGACTTACAGCTAAGGTTGTTCGAAACCGAAAGAAACTTTGTTGAATACCCGGTAATTTAAAATTAATTGTAGTAAAATGGCATATAAAAGAATTGAAGAATACGACGAAACTGTAACCAACCAGCTGGCACGCAATTACAGAGACAGCATCAGGTTGTTAGGAGAAGATGCTGATAGAGAAGGGCTCGAGAAAACCCCGGAAAGAATAGCAAAAGCGATGCAATACCTTACACAAGGGTATGCCATGGACGCAAAAGCAATACTTGAATCGGCCAAATTTCATGAAGATGTAAGCGAAATGGTGATTGTAAAAGATATAGAGCTTTACAGCATGTGCGAACACCACATGCTACCTTTCTATGGCAAAGCACATGTTGCATACATACCCAATGGATTCATTACCGGGCTTAGTAAAATTGCCCGTGTGGTAGATGTTTACAGCAGGCGGTTACAAGTGCAGGAAAGGCTTACTCAGCAAATTTTATCCGCTATCAAAGAAACACTTAATCCACATGGGGTTGCTGTGGTTATTGAAGCATCCCATCTTTGCATGATGATGAGGGGTGTTTCTAAACAAAACTCCGTTACCACTACATCCGCATTTTTTGGAGAATTTGAAAAGAATGAAACCAGGAGTGAGTTTATGAAACTTATTTCCGCCACTTTGCATTAATAAAAACTTCCTCCTGTTGGGGGATTTTTTATTTTCTTTGCTGCTACTAAAATAAACTTCGGTATGAAACAGGCATTTGTATTTCCAGGACAGGGTTCCCAATTCAGTGGCATGGGAAAGAATCTTTTCGAAAATAGCGCTACTGCTAAAGATATTTTCGAACAGGCAAATGAAATACTTGGTTTCAGAATATCGGATATCATGTTTACCGGTTCCGAAGAAAGCCTGAAACAAACCGACATCACTCAGCCAGCAGTTTTCATCCATTCCATCGCTGCTTATAAAACTATAGACGGAGCCAATCCTGATATGGTAGCCGGCCATTCACTGGGCGAATTTTCTGCATTGGTGGCAAACAATACCCTGAGTTTTGAAGACGCCTTAACCCTGGTTTCACTTCGGGCAAAAGCCATGCAAAAAGCCTGTGAACTTCAACCCTCCACGATGGCAGCCGTGTTAAACCTGGATGATCAAAAAGTAGAAGAAATTTGTGCGGAAGTGTCTGAAGAAACCGGCGAAGTAGTAGTGGCAGCTAATTATAACTGCCCCGGGCAGTTGGTTATCAGCGGAACAATGAAAGCGGTAGAAACAGCCTGCGAACGTATGAAAGCTGCCGGAGCAAAACGAGCACTCATACTGCCGGTTGGAGGTGCTTTTCATTCCCCTTTAATGGCTTCTGCAAAAGATGAACTTGCCAAAGCAATAGAATCAAAAACCTTTCATGCCCCCATCTGCCCAGTTTATCAAAATGTATCTGCCTCGGGAGTAAGCAACCCCGATGAAATTAAACAAAACCTGGTAGCTCAACTAAC
>JBPOHG010000101.1:0-26685 GCA_052035835.1 Bacteroidota bacterium
CACCCCACTCATGGCAATCACCCCATTGATTAAATCGGGGCGCTTTAAGAAAAGGTTCATGCTATGAAGTGCTCCAAAAGAAGCCCCACAGGTTATGATAGGTGTTTCGTTGGAAGTATTTGTTTTAATGAACGGAACCACTTCATTGAAAACATATTCATTGAACTGGTTATGCCGGATGGCTTTATGAGCCCCTTGCATCTCATTGTTGAGCCAGCTTTCATTATTGATGCTATTGATTGAGAAAATCCTGAGTTTGCCGCTATTAATGTAGGGTGCCAGTGTTTCCATGAGCTGAAAGCGTTCATACTCAAGATAATCCGCAGCGGCGGTGGGTACAAGTAACAACGCAAAACCGTAGTAACCATATGATACAATTGGCATTTCCTTTTGAAGTGCGGGGCTAAACCAGCTGGCTAATTCTCTTTTCATACGCAAATATTTTGGTAGGATGTAAATATATGAAACTAAACTTTAAAGTTTTTTTGTGAAAAGCAGCATGTTTTATCATCATGCAATCATGGAAGTATAAAACATATCCTGTATTTTCACAGGCTGAATTAAATCATTTTTATGTTGAAATCTATTAAAGTCCTGTTTTTCGCCATGTTCATTGGGCTTGGCCTTGCATCCTGTAATAAAGAATTGAGCGAGGAGAATGGCCTATTGCCAGGGGGCGGCGGCGGCGTTTCCGGGTCTGCTGTATTTTCTTTTGACGGAGCCCCAGGTGGCTGTGTTGCCCCAGTGATCAATGGGACCTATACTGCCGGCACTGCATTGGGTGCATCAAACACCGTTGAATTGGATGTTACGGTTACCACTGCTGGTACCTATACCATTACAACATCTACTTCCAACGGTATCAGCTTTACCGGATCCGGGACATTTGCATCTGCCGGCCCGCAAACAGTTACATTGTCAGGGTCGGGAACCCCTACAACAGCTGGCACCGCTGCTTTTACTCCTGGTTCTACGGGTTGTACATTTACGGTTACAATCGTAGCTGGCTCTGGAGGCGGTGGTGGTGGAAATTTCCTGAAATGTAAAGTTGCCGGTACATTAACTGATTTTAGCACCATGGCAGAAGCCAGGCGTGTTTCGGTTGATTCTTTTTCAATTGGCGGCATAACCTCCGGCCTAATACCGGAAGTATTTGAAATTCAAATAGTTGGGACTGATCCAATTGTAGCAGGCACTTATATGGAAGAAGGTGGTATTGCTGGTGCGCCACTTTATGTAATCGCAGGTTATGTAGATGCGCTATCTGCTTCAATCTGGTATATTGATAATACAGCACCAACGCCGAGGGCACTCCCATTTACTGTAAATGTTACAAATATAACGGCCACCAGGATAGAAGGAACCTTCCAGGGAGGTATGTATGATGCATTTAGCGGCAGTACAACTGAGAAGCGTTTTACAGAAGGAACATTTAGTTTACCGATTAACTAAATAACAGGCACAGGAGGCATATCAAACAAAATTTTGCTTATCCTTGTGCAAATTTTAAAACCTATACTATGATCCGTATTTTCAGGATTTCATTGGTTGTATTAATAACAACCTTATTTATTACATCTTGCGAAAAAGAGTTAAGTGAAGAAAATGGTTACCTCCCAGGTACCAACAATGGTGGAGGAGGTAACGGAGGGGGTAATGGAGGAGGCAATGGCGGTGGAGGAAACGGAGTTGGCGGAAACAGCGCTACCTGTAAATCCTGCACATATCAACCCTGGTGCGACGGGTCGCAATACACGTACATAGATACTTTGAATGGTACTGCATCAACCGTAAATCAAACTTTTGATATCATTGCAGACACTACAATTGATGGAAAAGTATATAGAAAAACAGATGCTGGTGCTGGTTCTGCAATAACATACCATAATTGTACAGGTGGCGTAACCTCTATAGTTGCATATCAAGTTACTGGCATCGGAGGCTCCGTTGCACAAAGAATAAATACCACTTTTTTGAAAGAAAATGAACCAGTTGGTGCAACGTGGACAGAGATTAATCCAGGTAGTGGTACAGGTGTCGACAATTCTTATGAGTATGAAATTATTGCCAAGGGTATCAGCCGTACAGTTTTAGGTACTACTTTTCCTGATGTAATTCATGTTCATCAGACTTTATCGGCAAATATGCCTTTCATCGGAACCATTGTAATGGCTGAAACAGATTATTACTTTGGTAAGAATGTAGGCTTAATTGAATCAGAAACAATTGATGGAATGCTGGGGACACAATTGCAACACAGGGTTTTGCAGAGTTACTCAATCCCATAGTAGCATTGATATATTTATTATACAAGCCGGAGTCTATATTCCGGCTTTTTTATTTCTTCATTTTTTCCAGTTCTTTTTGCATTCCGAACATCTGGTCCCTTAACCTGGCTGCTTCCATAAAATCGAGGTCACGGGCAGCTTTCTCCATATCTTTTTTTACACGTGCAATGGCCTTTTCCATCTGGGGGATGGTTTGATATACTTCCTGCTCTTCTGCAGCAACCGTTACCAGTTCCTGGCCATTTTGTAACGCATACGGATTAGACGGGTCATATCCTTTTACATCCAGCACGCTACCTTGTGCTATCACCTGTTCTTTTGTCTTCTGAATTGTTTTTGGCACAATGCCATGCAATGTATTATGGGCAATCTGTTTTTCTCTGCGACGGGTAGTTTCATCGATTGTTTTTTGCATGCTTTCGGTAATACTGTCAGCATAAAAAATCACCAACCCATCAGCATTCCTCGCAGCCCTTCCAGCCGTTTGCGTAAGGCTTCTTTCATTTCTTAGAAAACCTTCTTTGTCGGCATCCATTACAGCCACCAGGGAAACTTCCGGTAAATCTAACCCTTCTCTCAACAGGTTTACACCAACCAGTACATCTATTACGCCTAAACGAAGCTCACGTAATATCTCAACCCGTTCGAGTGTATCCACTTCTGAGTGTATATACTTTGACTTGATATTGATTCTGCCCAGGTATTTATTCATTTCTTCTGCCATACGTTTGGTGAGGGTAGTCACCAGCACCCGGTCGCCTTTTTGGATACGCTTATCTATTTCATCCAGCAGGTCATCGATCTGGTTGAGAGAAGGCCGTACCTCTATGGGTGGGTCCAGGAGGCCTGTTGGCCGTACCACTTGTTCCACTACCACGCCCCCACATTTCTCCAGCTCATATTCACCGGGGGTAGCAGAAACAAAAACTGTTTGATTGGTGAGGTTTTCAAATTCATGAAAATTCTGCGGACGGTTGTCCATAGCGGAGGGCAAACGGAAACCATATTCAACCAACACCAGTTTACGGCTTCTGTCTCCGCCATACATACCACTAACCTGTGGGATGGTTTGATGGCTTTCATCGATGATGGTTAGAAAATCTTTAGGGAAATAATCCAGCAGGCAAAACGGCCTTGCCCCAGGGCTTCTACGGTCAAAAAAACGGGAGTAGTTTTCGATGCCGTTGCAATACCCCAATTCACGTATCATTTCCAGGTCATAATTCACCCGTTCACCAATACGTTGCGCTTCAATATATTTCCCGGAATTTTTAAAATATTCAACCTGTGCAGCACATTCATCCTGTATTTCACTGATCACCTGTGCCAGCATGTCTTTGGGGGCCAGGTAAAGATTGGCAGGAAATATAGCTGCATGGTCAACCTTACCAATACGCTTACCCGAAGATAGTTCCAGCGTTTCTATGCTTTCAATTTCGTCGCCAAAGAAACTGATGCGGTATCCAAAATCTACATATGGAAGATTGATATCTACCGTATCGCCTTTCACCCTGAATGAGCCCCGCTCAAAATCTCCCTGGCTCCTGTGATACAGGGAATTTACCAATGAATGAAGGAACCCCTGCCTTGACAATACCTGCCCTTCCCTAATACGAATGATACCATTCTCATATTCTGTTGGGTTGCCCATACCATAGATACAGCTTACACTGGCTACCACTACAATATCCCTTCGCCCGCTCAATAATTGAGCTGTGGCCTGTAATCGTAGCTTATCGAGTTCCTCATTGATGCTAAGGTCTTTTTCAATATATGTATTCGTTACAGGCATATATGCCTCCGGCTGGTAATAGTCATAGTATGAAACAAAATATCCCACTGCATTTTCGGGAAAGAACTGTTTGAATTCGCCGTACAACTGAGCAACCAGTGTTTTATTATGCGTAAGTACCAGTGTGGGCCTTTGAACTTGTTCTATCACATTGGCCATGGTAAAAGTTTTACCACTACCGGTAACGCCTAGCAGTGTTTGATACCTTTCCCCTGAAAGGATCCCTTCTGTAAGTTGCCGGATGGCCTGTGGCTGGTCACCGGCAGGCGTGTAGGAAGAATGCAGTTTAAATGGCATAATGATAATTCTGCTTATAAAATTACTACATTACCTTAACCTTAGCGGGATACTTGCAAAGAAAGCCTTTCTTTAGACCTGTAAAAATACTTTAGCACCCATGCGATGCTGAAAGACGGAACAAAATCGGTGAAAGGTAAAAGTTCTTCTGCCATATTGAACAAACCACCAAAAACCCCCATTTTGCCGCCAAATAAGCGGTAGAAAATAAATCCCGACAATGGCGCCCAAACCAGGTCGGAGAATTCCCCTAAAACAGGTATACTAAAACTTGCATATCCAATACAATCAAGGGCAATGCATAAAAGCAGTGAAGGTGACGAATGTATTTTACTGTTCATATTGAATTAACTGTTTTGTGTGCAGCCTAATCTCTCAAATCACATGCAAACAAGAGAAAGGATGCCATATTAACTGTTAAAAATGTCGTTAAAAAAACTTACGCAGGTAGCGTGCGTTTCAAATATTTACTGTAATCGGGTAAGATGGTTTCATAGGTTTCGTGCATGAGTGGGGAGGTTACGATAAAGTCAGCCGTAGCCCTGTCGCAGGCAAGCAGGATATTCCATGCTACTCCCAGCCTCAGGAGTGCTTTCACATCGCTATCATGGGGGAGGGATTCCATAGGATCCCAGAAAAAGATCAGGATATCAATTTTCCCTTCAGCAATCATTGCACCTATTTGTTGATCTCCCCCCAGCGGCCCGCTCAGCATCTTGATAACTGGCCGGTCGAGTTCTTCTTCGAGCAAAAGCCCCGTAGTGCCTGTAGCGATAAGTTCATGCCTCGAAAGGGCCGCTTTGTTGTAAATGGCCCATTCTACCAGGTCTTTTTTCCTATTATCATGTGCAACCATGGCAATACGCTTCCTGGATGAAACTATTCTACTATTTTTCAACTATATAAATATTTATGGATTATAGCTTTATACATTTTTACGCCAAAGGTAATCCGCCTGCATTGTTATTTAATTTTAACCTTGCCATGCGGCCAAATTGTAGTACCTTCGCGCCTCAAAAAACAGCCGTTGTTGCCGGGTCATCCAACCCAAATATCCCAACTGCGGCTTACAGCAAAATATGAACATCCGCAACATTGCGATTATCGCACACGTAGACCATGGAAAAACAACCCTTGTAGATAAGATCCTGCACGCTACCAAGGTATTTAGGGAAAACCAGGAAACTGGAGAGCTGATCATGGACAGCAACGACCTCGAAAGAGAAAGGGGGATCACCATTTTCAGTAAAAATGCCGCCGTTGTTTACAAAGACACAAAAATCAATGTGATTGATACTCCTGGTCACTCCGATTTCGGAGGTGAAGTGGAGCGTGTGTTAAAAATGGCAGATGGTGTTATATTATTGGTGGATGCTTTTGAAGGCCCCATGCCTCAAACAAGGTTCGTATTGCAGAAAGCACTTCAGCTTAACCTAAAACCCATTGTTGTTATCAACAAGGTTGATAAGCCCAACTGCCGTCCTGATGAAGTGCATGATGCTGTTTTTGAACTCTTCTTTAACCTGGATGCTACTGAAGAACAACTCGACTTCCCCACTTTTTACGGCTCTGGAAAAAATGGCTGGTTCAATGATTCATTGACTCCAATCGATAATATTACTCCATTACTTGATGGCATTATTCAGCATGTACCTGCTCCTAAAGTGAATGAGGGCCCGCTACAAATGCAAATTACTTCACTCGACTACTCTTCTTTCCTAGGAAGGATTGCTGTAGGAAAGGTTGCCCGTGGCGTCATCAAAGAAAACCAACCCATTGCTTTGTTACAAGCCGATGGCGCTATGAAGAAAATGAGGGTAAAAGAATTGTATGTGTTCGAAGGGATGGGAAAAAAGAAAGTGAACGAGGTACAGGCCGGCGATATTTGTGCGGTGGTAGGATTGGAAGAATTTAATATCGGCGACACAATTGCCGACCAGGAAAACCCAGAAGCATTGCCGGTGATCAGTGTAGATGAACCTACCATGAGCATGCTGTTTGGCATCAACAACTCTCCATTCTTTGGTAAAGAAGGGAAATTTGTAACCAGCCGCCACCTGCGTGACCGTTTAATTAAAGAAACCGAAAAAAACCTGGCGCGTCGTGTAGAGGATACCGATAGTGCAGATAGTTTCCTGGTTTATGGAAGGGGTATCCTTCACCTGGGTATCCTGGTAGAAACCATGCGCCGTGAAGGATTTGAATTAACCGTTGGTCAACCACAGGTTTTGGTGAAACATGTTGACGGGGTTAAATGTGAACCGTATGAGATCCTGGTAGTAGATGTTCCATCAGAATACAGCGGAAAAGTAATTGACCTGGTTACCCAGCGCAAAGGAGAAATGCACGTTATGGAAACCAAAGGGGAAATGCAGCACCTTGAATTTGAAATTCCCTCTCGCGGATTGATTGGGCTGAGGAGCAATATGCTTACCAATACTGCCGGTGAAGCTGTTATGGCGCATCGTTTTGCAGAATACAAACAATGGAAAGGCCCTATACGCGGGCGCAACAACGGTGTCCTCTTATCAAAAACAACCGAAAAAACGACTGCGTATTCTATCGATAAACTGCAGGATAGGGGACGGTTTTTTGTTGACCCGGGAGAAGAAGTTTATGCAGGGCAAATTATTGCCGAACATATCAAGCCGGGCGACCTGGTTGTAAATGCAACAGAAGCCAAAAAACTTACCAACCACCGTGCCAGCGGTAGTGATGATGCCAGCCGTATTGCGCCAAAAATACTGATGACACTGGAAGAATGCATGGAATATATTCAACAAGATGAATGTATAGAAGTGACGCCCAAGAACATCCGGCTCAGGAAAACAATCCTGAATGAAGAAGACAGGAAAAGAGCCAGTAAGACCATGGCACAGGAAGCTGTTTAATTTAAATTATCAATTTCGTTTCATCCGCCCCACAAGGGCGGATTTTCTTTGTATGCACCTGCTGTCTTTCAATTTGAAATAAATTATCTTTGCGATGTGAAAAAAACCTTGAGGATATCGTTTATTCTTTGTTTGTTTCTGCTCGCTTTTATAATGCCTGAACACCTGGCAGCACAATGTGCCATGTGTACAAAAACAGCATCACAACTGGGAGAAAAACCTGCGCTCGGTCTAAATAATGCCATTCTTTACCTCATGCTTGCCCCCTTTGCTATCATAGGTGTTATTGCCTATCGCTGGTGGAGAAGCAACCGCAAGGAGTTTTAATCATTGCCTCCTGCTTGTTTCCTATATTTACAAAAAGTAAAATGCCGGATAATATGCAAAGCAAGATCACCGGTGGGCCAGCAAGTTATTTGTTCACCACAAAGGTCTTATCGAAATACGACGTAAATTATTACCGTTGCGATGAAACTGGATTTATTCAAACTGAAGAACCTTATTGGCTGGAGGAGGCATATCAATCGGCCATCGTTGCCCTGGATGTTGGCCTTGCACAACGCAATGAAAATTTTGCATTGGATACTCAACGTATATTATTGAAATTCTTCCGGAACGGAAAACAGTACCTCGATTTTGGCGGAGGTTATGGTCAATTCGTACGTATGATGCGTGACCGTGGATTTAATTTCTTTCTGTTTGATGAATATGCACAAAACCTATATGCCAGGCATTTTGATGTAACAGAAGATTCATTTAAGAAAAATAAATACGACCTCATCACTGCTTTTGAAGTATTTGAACACCTCCCCGATCCTGTTGGCACGGTTGAAACATTACTCAGCAGTACCGACACTATTTTGTTTTCAACTGAAATTTCACCCGATAAAAAAATCAGCCATGTAAATGACTGGTGGTATTTTGTACCTGAGATCGGCCAACATATTGCCTTGCACAGCAGGGGATCGCTGGAATATATTGCACGCAAAATGAAATGTAACTTTTACAGCAACGGGCACACGCTTCACATCATCAGCAGGAAAAAACTCAGCTCAGACCCTTTTGCTTACCTGCGCTTCTTTAAGCCTTTTGATAAACTTGCAAAAGCCATCGGAAAAATTCCGCACAAACTACAGGGCAACCCTAAATTACGGTCATTGATGGATCAGGATTCTGCAATGATCAAAGAAAAACTGAATCATCCTAATTCTCAAAATTTGTAATGGCTGGTATGGCATTCAAAAAACTTTCACTGCTACAGAAGTTGCTGCTCAAAAAAAAGCAGCCGAGGGAGTACCAGGATTACAAACTCATGCTGCAATTGCAGGATGCACCGTTGGTGAATCTCGAAATTCCTTCAGGGGACGATATCCACTTCAAACATAGCGGCAATGCCGGTGATGTTATTTATGCATTGCCCAGTATGTATGCCCTGGGAAAAAACAAGAAAATTCATGTGCACCTCAACGCCAATATGAATGTAGTACATGACAAAGGGGTGTATCATCCACTCGGAAATGTCATGCTCAATGAAAAAACGATCCGCATGCTCGAGCCATTGTTGCGGTACCAGGCAGCCATTTCAAGCTGCAATTGCTACGATGGTGGTATGGTTGATGTTGACCTGGATTTATTCAGGTCCTTCCCATTATTCAGGGGGCAGGGGAACCTGGCCCGTTGGTATTTTTACATATTTGCCATCCATGCAGATCTTTCCAAACCCTGGTTATCGGCGCCATATGATGATCAGTACGCCCAAAAAATAGTTATTGCAAGAAGCCACCGTTATAGAAACCCTGGAATTGATTTTGGTTTTTTGTCAAACTATGGCCCGTTGTTGTTTGTTGGGTTGCCGGAAGAATATGAGGACATGAAAAAAATGATCCCTTCCCTGCAATATCAGCCTGTGAGTGATTTTCTGGAACTGGCAACCATCATCCATAGCTGCCGGCTTTTCATCGGCAACCAATCGTTCCCTTTCTCCATAGCCGAAGCATTAAAAATCAAACGCATACTCGAAGTGTGTTACTATTGCCCCAATGTAAATGTAGAAGGTGCTAATGGATTTGATTTTTGTTACCAGCCGCAATTCGAAAAAATTGTAGAACGGGCATTGGAAATCCGCTAACATTCATACAGGCTCCTATAAATCTGCAGGTACTGGTTAGCCGCATCCTTCCAATTAAAATAAGCCGCCCTTTCTTTGATTGCAGCTGACTTCCCTGCCCGGTCTGATGCAAAATCATTCAAAGCACCCGAAAGTACCTGCCGCATATATTCCGGATCGAACTGTTGAAAATAATACGCCTGTGTACCGCCAATTTCAGGTAGCGCAGTTAAAGTTGACAATATAACAGGAACCCCTACACGCATTGCCTCTATTACGGGCAAGCCAAACCCTTCTGCCAGCGAAGGGAATAGGAATGCTTCACAATGGCTCATGTACCACTGCTTATCATTTTCCGAAACAGCACCAGTAAATATAACCCTATCAGCTACACCATGCTTTACGGCTTCATCCTTTATCTTCTGAAAATAAGCCTCGCTTTGTACAATCCCCGAAACAATCAACTGCATTTCATTCCCTGCCAATAGAGCAGGCAAGACATGAAAATTTTTTTTATCGGTTATCGTTCCAATGGTATACAGGAATTTGCCTGGCGGCGACTGGGCTGGTGGTTGAGGCACCCCGATATCCCTGAAATTACATCCATTGTAAATTACACTTGATGGCTTATTGCCCAGTTTCAGGTTGTTCTTTACATCGTTCAAGGTAAAAGCAGAAATACCCACCACATGATCAGCCCTGTCAATCCTCTTCTGTATCTTCTTCAACTCACGTTCACGCTTAAAGGCAGGTTTGCTGTCATCGTATAAAAAGTTGAGGTCATGAATGGTAAATACTGTTTTAATCCTCCTGTTAAACGGGTAGTATTGTGTAGCTTGATACGTCGCATGCCACACAGAATACTTGCCTATTGGTGGCAAAATAAATTTATGCAGCGAGTTTTGCTTTAGATAATTTGCATGGTTTCCAAAAGCCGAATGTTCTGATTCCCTCACATAGAAACTAATTTCTTCTTTTGCAGGATCGGCCTGCTCTTTTAGTGCCATTCCAAGTTGATGGCAAAAATGATACAATCCCGTATGGGGGTATTTCATTCGTTCACAATCGAAAATTATTTTTTGGAGGCTCATTGTATCCTTAATTTATCACAGTACTTAAGCAGCAAAAATCATATTGAATGCTTTGGCGATGGTTTAACCGGCATTATAATTTTTCAATCAGCTTGTAAATATTTATATGCGCTCCTTCGGCGCCGATCTGATCGGCCAGTTGTTGCTTAGAAATGTCTTTCATCCTTTTTCGGGCCAGCAGGTAATACGCTTTTTCAGCCAGCAACCAAATCTTCCGCTCTGTTCCTTGTAATACAGCCTGTTTATTAACGGCAGCACACAAATCACCAATACCCTGGTTCGTTGATGCGATGGTTTTCAACACAGGGACAGGATTATCATGGTACCTGGAAGAATGTGCCATCATCTGTACAAGATTGGCTGCAAAAATATCTGCACCGGGCCTGTCAGATTTATTCACAACAAACAAATCTGCAATTTCCATCAGTCCGGCTTTCATTGCCTGAATTTCATCCCCCGCTTCCGGCACAAGTACAACGACAGTAATATCGGCAAGCCCTGCAATCTCAATTTCACTTTGGCCAACTCCCACCGTTTCAATCAAAACTTTATTAAACCCGGCCGATTTCATCAGATCTGTAATTTCCAGAATCATTGGATGCAACCCTCCCACAGAGCCCCTGCTGGCCAATGATCGGATAAATACCCCTGGATGATTGTACCACTCGCTCATACGAATCCTGTCGCCCAAAACTGCCCCCAGGTTAAATGGAGAAGATGGGTCGACGCACAAAACGCCTACTTTTTGCCCGTCAGCAACATAATGACCGATCATCGCATCGGTAATCGTGCTTTTGCCAGCCCCCGGAGGGCCGGTGATCCCAATGACCTGGCACGTATTGTTCGGTGGTAGACCAGCCAGGAAAGCTTCATATCCGGCACATTGATTTTCCACAAGCGAAATCGCCCTGGCCAATAAACGCTGGTCATGCAGCTTCATATTTCCCGAAAACAGATCCCACATATTTTTCATTTAAGACAACGCAAAGTACTAAAAGACTGGCTCATTTATTTTAACATGCATTCAACAGAACCATTTAATTTTACCTTATGACCAATTTCATTCCCCTATTCCCACTTGGGATTGTTGTATACCCGGGAGAGAAACTCAATCTGCATATTTTTGAACCAAGGTACAGGCAACTGGTGAATGAATGTGTTTCGGCAAACAAACCCTTTGGCATACCCGCTGTTATCAACAACAAACTAAGTGAAATGGGCACTTTGGTGCAAGTGAAAGAAATCAGCAAAATGTATGACGATGGTAAAATGGATATTAAAACGGAAGGCGTTGCAGTTTTCAAAATCCTGGAAATTATCAAAGAGCTCCCCGACAAACTATACAGCGGTGCAATAGTTACCTATCCGGATAATATGCTCAAGGGGAGCCCGGCCAAAATGAAAAAACTAGTTGAAAACGTACGGCAATTACATAAAAGCCTTGGTGTTTCAAAGGATTTTTTAAAGCCCGACGATGAATTAACAACGTATGATATTGCCCATCACGCAGGCTTATCATTGGAAGAAGAATACAGATTGCTTGAATATACCACAGAAATCCACCGGCAGGAATTTTTGAAACGCCATCTGGGTAAAGTTTTGTCAGTAATGGAAAAAATGGATTTGCTAAAAGGCAAGATCAAACTCAATGGCCACTTTAAAAACCTCGAAGGATTTAACTTTTCCTAACATGAATACAACGCTTTGCTTTGATTTTGGCAATACCCGATTAAAAGTGGCCGTTTTTAGCGGAAACGAATTCCGGGAAGGCATCATCCTGGCCGATGCCCAGCCAGCAACGATCTTCAATCTGCTCAACAAGTACCTTCCACAAAAAACAATTTTATCATCTGTCATACATCATCATCCGGAAATAGAAAGCATCCTTGCCAAACGATCGGAGTTTCATAAACTCTCCATACATACGAAACTGGGATTTACCACCCCGGTAGGAAAGCCAGAAACCATCGGTGCCGACAGGCTTGCGCTGGTGGCTGCTGCCGTACATTTCTTTCCTGATTTCAACAATCTCGTGATCGGACTGGGAAGTTGTATCACATATAACTTTGTGAACCAGTATCATCAGTTCCTGGGCGGAGGGATTTCACCGGGGATGGACATGCGCTTTAAATCGATGCATGATTATACTGCCAAATTGCCCCTGGTACAGGCCGATTGGAATTATCCCCTGATTGGCTATGATACCAAAACAAACCTTCAATCGGGAGTAATAATGGGAATGGTATGTGAAATTGATGGTATCATTGAGAAATACAACAATAAATACGGGAACTTTAACGTGGTTTTAACCGGGGGCAATTCGGCCTATTTTGCCAGTCAACTTAAAAACAGGATATTTGCCGACCCAAATTTTTTATTTAAAGGACTGTATGCACTTAGCGAACTCAACAACTGACTGGCTTAAGAGAATTGCGGCGATCTATTTTTCCCTCTTCATCTTTCCTTCAACATTGCTGGCCCAGGAAAATTCTCCTTATTCCCGTTATGGTGTAGGTGACATAGTTCCTTACCAGAATATGGCAACAAGGGGGATGGGCGGCATCTCTGCGGCTTATTCAGATTATGGTTTATTGGGTTCTCCCTTTAATCTTAACCTGGTAAACCCTGCTTCCCTTGGAAACCTTTCCAACTCCAGGAATTTTTCGAATACTATTTTTGATTTTGGCGGCGAAGTAGATATCAGGTCACTCAAAAGCACAAGAAATACGGATAAATTTCAATCTACCAATGCATTAATTTCCTATTTGCAGGTAGGCTTTCCGGTATCGAGCAAGAAAATGGAAAAAAAGGGCACATATTGGGGTGTTAGCTTTGGGCTAAAACCCTATAGCCGTATCAGTTATAAGATTGAGCAAAATGGCCGGCTAAACAATATAGACAGCATCAATACCCTTTATGAAGGAAATGGGGGCGTCAACCAGGTGAATGTAAGCACCGGTATTAGAAAAATAGGAAAAGGGGCTCGCAAAAACGAGTTTAGCATAGGGTTTACTTCAGGTTATAGTTTTGGCACCAAAGACTATAGCACAAGGACTTCCCTTATCAATGATACAGTAGCTTATTATCGTTCCAATCTGGAAGTGCAAAGCAGGTTTGGTGGTGTTTTTCTAAATACAGGGATACAATATGTGATCCATTCTGCCGAAAATGCTAAGAAAGAATTTTCTATCCTTCGGTTAGGCGTATACGCTAACCTGCAACAAGATTTAAAAGCCAAACAAACTACGCTCAACGAAACGTTTACTTCCGACGGCAATGGCGGGAACCTCACAATCGACAGCGTTTTTTATACCAATGATGTTGCCGGAAAAGTAATCTTACCAGCAACATATGGAGCAGGTTTTACTTATCACACCCGGAGCAGGCAATGGCTGGTAGGGGCAGATTTTGAAATGACAAATTGGAATTCATATCGTTACTATAATTCAAAAGACCTGGTGAACAACAACTGGGTAATGAGGGTGGGTGCAGAATTTTACCCGGTACGCCAGGGAAAAGTAACCAACAAATACTGGAACACCGTTAAATACCGGGCAGGTTTCTATTTTGGGCCAGACTATATCAAGATTGGCGAGACACGTAATAACTATGCCGCAACCATTGGAGCCAGCCTACCATTAACCACTCCCAATGCTATCAGAAGGGGTGATTATGTGACCCTGCATACTGCCATTGAAGCCGGGGGAAGGGGCAATAAACAATCGCTCGGCCTTAGAGAAAACTTTGTACGCATTAATTTTGGAATTTCAATGAATGCAAGGTGGTTCCAGAAAAGGAGCTATGATTAGTATTTTAGCGTATGAAACAACGCACAAACATATTTACAATATTAGCAGCCGGATTAATCGGCTGCATTTTTTTATGTGGATGTGAGAATGATGCCGGCAAAGTAAATAATCTTGGCAACAAAAAGACGGGCATAGAAGAAGCCAGAAATATTATATTAAACTACACGATTGCCGGTAAAACCAAAGCCATTCTTCGGTCGCCTATAATGCTGAATGTGCAGGATATTGTACCATATGTAGAATTTCCAAACACACTGGATGTAGACTTTTACAACGAAGCCGGGGTAATAGAAAGCAAGTTGTTTGCCCGATATGGCCAATACAAGCAGAACCAAAGCACGGTTTTTCTGAAAGACAGTGTGCGGGTGATAAACATTGAAAAAGGGGATACATTGTACTGCAATGAATTGTACTGGGACCGCAACCGTACCGGCACTGAATTTTATACCGATAAGCCAGTTCGCATACGCACAAAGACGCATATCATCAATGGTACCGGCATGGAGTCGAGCCAGGATTTTAAGAACTGGCATATCATACATTCTGAGGGAATTATCAGCATACCGGCATCCAGTTTTCCTGGTTAATCACATTCTTCTATATTTTTCCCGAAATCAAAAAGCTTTTATCCTGGTTGCTTTAACTTAGATGTTTAAAGTTTTAATATGGAATATCGTAGATTGGGCAATTCTGGCCTTCAGGTAAGCACCCTTTCTTTTGGAAGCTGGGTAAGTTTCAGTAAGCAAATCAATGACAAGGTAGCCGAGGAACTCATGGGGATAGCCTATGACAATGGCATTAATTTTTTTGATAACGCCGAAGTGTATGCGCTGGGTGAAAGCGAAAAAATGATGGGGCGTGTCATCAAAAAGAAAAAATGGGACCGCACATCCTTTGTGGTTTCATCAAAAGCATTCTGGGGCTGGAGAGGTAAGGACAACAAACCCAACCAAACCGGTTGCAGCAGAAAACACCTGGTTGAAGCATGCAATGAAGCGCTTCAACGGCTGCAACTTGATTACCTTGATTTGTTCTTTTGCCATCGCCCCGATAAAAAAACGCCCATTGAAGAAACTGTTTGGGCCATGAACCACCTCATTCAGCAGGGGAAAATATTATACTGGGGAACCAGCGAATGGAGTGGGGTAGAAATTATGGAAGCCCATCGGGTAGCTCAACATTACAGGCTGATTGCCCCGGTAATGGAACAACCCCAATACAACCTATTTGAGCGGGATAAAATGGACAAAGAATACCTTGATATATTCCGGACGGTGGGCATGGGGACTACGATATGGAGCCCGCTTGCATCGGGATTGTTAAGTGGCAAATACAATGATGGCATACCTAAAGGAAGCCGGTTTGCCTTACAGGGATTTGATTGGTTGAAAGACCAATGGATGGCTGATGAGAAATTAAAGAAAGTGAAAAAACTGAGTGAACTTGCTGCTAAACTGGGTACTACCACAGCTTCTTTGAGCATTGCATGGTGTATCAAAAACCCTAACGTGAGTACCGCTATTCTGGGTGCCACCAAAAAACAGCAATTGCTGGATAATCTAACGGCGTTGGAAACAGTTCAGTTACTCAGCCCCGAAGTCATGGAAAAAATTGAAGCCATCATGAAAACAAAACCTAAACTTCCAGACTATTGATATGCACAAGATTACTATTTATGGAATCCCCAATTGCGATATTATTAAAAAAGCGATAAAATGGCTGGATACCCATCAAGTGAAATATGTGTTTCATGATTACAAAACAAAAGGCATTTCAACAAGTACGCTCGAAAAATGGTGCTCTCTGGCAGGATGGGAAAATATTTTTAATAAAAGAAGTACTACCTGGAGAGAATTCGCAACTGCCAATAGCGTTTCAGTTAGCAATCAAAGCGAAGCCATTGAAGTAATGAAATCTCAAAACAGCATTATTAAAAGGCCGATCATTGAGTTTGAAAAACAACTCATCATAGGTTTCGATGAGAAAAAATATTCATCCGTTTTTATAAACAACAAAACATCTTCATCCAAAAAATAATCAACATGAAAAGGTATGCTACAGCCGTTTGGCAGGGAACAGGGAAAGAAGGCAAAGGCCATTTGAGTACCCAAAGTACTGTATTAGACAAAACACAATATTCATTTTCGAGCAGGTTCGAAAACGGAGTTGGTACCAATCCCGAAGAGCTGGTGGCAGCAGCACACGCAGGCTGCTTCACCATGAAATTGAGCTTCGTTCTCAACGCTGCCGGCTTTACAGCCGATCAAATTGAGACGAGGTGCGATATCACATTACAGGACGGTTCAATAACGGAATCACATTTGAATGTAAAAGCTACCGTTCAGGGTATCAGCCAGGAACAGTTTGATACAGCAGTGGCAGACGCAAAACAAAACTGCCCGATTTCTAAATTATACAAAACCAATATTACCCACGAAGCGGTATTATTGTAAGGTTTGCAATAGCAAAAAATTAGAAGCCGGAATCACAAATCAGTATTCCGGTTTCTTATCTTGTAAGGAATCAGTTCATCTCTCAAAACTTTCATATGTTGTTTCAAAATAAAACGGTCTTTATCACGGGTGCTTCAAGGGGTATCGGAAAAGCGATAGCGCTCAGATTGGCCAGAGAGGGTGCCAATATCATTGTAGCAGCTAAATCAACAGAGGAAAACCCCAAACTAGGGGGGACTATTTTTTCTGCTGCTGCCGAAATTGAAGCAGCTGGCGGTAAGGCGTTGCCCGTTCAATGCGATATCCGTGATGAAGCACAAATACAACAAGCTGTTGACAAAGCCGTATCACAGTTTGGAGGAATTGATATTTTGGTGAACAATGCGTCGGCGATTTCATTAACAGCTACCGAACAAACCGAACCCAAAAGATTTGACCTGATGCACGACATCAATGTGCGTGGTACTTTTTTTGTTTCAAAAGCATGTATCCCATATCTAAAAAAATCGGGCAACCCGCATATCCTCACCCTTTCCCCTCCTATCAATATGGATATGAAATGGTTTGCTAACCATATCGCATATACGATCAGCAAATACAACATGACCATGATTAGCCTGGGACTGGCGGCCGAGCTAAAAAAATATGGCATTGCTGCAAATGCCCTTTGGCCACGAACTACCATTGCTACCGCCGCTGTACAAAATTTACTTGGTGGAGAAGCATTGATAAAAATGAGCCGAACGCCGGAAATCATTGCTGATGCTGCGTTTTATATTTTCTCAAAACCAGCTTCCACCTGTAGTGGAAATGCTTTTATTGATGAAGAAGTGCTTGCGGCTGAAGGCATTACAGACTTATCAGGATATTCTGTGGTCCCAGGCGGACAACTTTTTAATGATCTCTTTATTTAAGTATTGATTTCTGTTAAAAAATCTCTAATACACTGCTGCATGTGATGAGCGGTAAGGGAAAAGCAATTGCTCCTGCTATTTTCGTACTGTCATTGAATTGTCAGTTCAATGTCAGCCAAACTGTATAGCCATGAAGTTTTTGAAATCAACACTGGCAGGTATCTGCCTGCTCATGAGTATTTCTGTATTTGCACAGGATAAAAAGCCTGAGAGAAGGCAATTACCGATCCGCAGAATCAATTCCCCTATTAAAATAGACGGCACACTCACAGAACCTGCATGGAAAGAAACGACTCCTGCGGATAAATTTGTAGCACTGAAGCCCACTCCTTTCAAGCCCGAAACGCCTGGAAATTATACAGAGGTTTATTTTTTGTACAACAATGAGGGTATTTATGTTGGCGGATACCTGCATGAGCAAAACAAAGACAGCATCGCCAGCGAACTAATTGGCCGGGATGGATTTGGCAACAATGACTTCATTGGGGTAATTTTCGACACCTATTATGATAAAATTAATGGCTTTGAATATTTTGTAACTCCACTGGGAGAACAAATGGATGCCAAAACAACAACGGGAAATGAAGACTTCAGCTGGAACGCTGTTTGGGAAAGCGCTTCAAAAATAAACAATGACGGATGGAGTTTTGAAATGTTCATTCCATTTTCGGCTATCCGTTTCGGTAAGAAAAAAATACAGGACTGGGGTTTGAATATTGTACGGCGCAGGCAAAAAAGCGGCGAACAGCTATTCTGGCAACCCATCGACCCCGTCGTGAACGGTTTTCTTACTCAGGAAGGGCTATTGGTTGGATTGGAAGATATAAAACCACCGCTCCGCCTTCAGTTCTCCCCCTATTTTTCTACCTACCTTAACCATGATGGTACCGCCCCGGCAGGCACCAAACAAAACTCTGCTACGATCAATGGCGGTATGGATGTTAAATATGGGATTAACCAGGCTTTCACACTTGATATGACCCTGATACCCGATTTTGGGCAGGTACAAACAGATAACCGTGTATTGAATCTTTCACCTTTTGAATTACGTTTCACAGAAAACAGGACCTTCTTTACAGAAGGAACAGAGCTCTTCAGTAAGGGTAATTTATTTTACAGCCGCCGGATTGGCATTGAACCTTCCTATCAGAAATGGGTAAACGTAGATACCAACCATACTGTTTTAAAATACCCCTCGCAGGCTAAAATCCTCAACGCCACTAAAGTGAGCGGCCGTACGCAAAAAGGCTTGGGGATTGGCGTACTCAATGCCGTAACTCAGGCTGAACATGTAGTACTACAAAACAAACTAACTGGCGAAACTGAGAAGATAGAGCACATGCCACTGACAAATTATAACATTCTTGTACTCGATCAAACACTCAAATACAATAGCAGTATTTCCCTGGTAAACACCAACGTAACCCGGAGTGGAAGTGCATATGATGCAAATGTGACTTCTGCTTTATATGATCTTAATAACAAGAAGAACACCTGGAATACCGGGGGAAACATCAGCATTAGCAACCTGATGGGTGGGAATATGAAAACGATTACCGGCTATGCGCATTCCCTTTGGTTTGGAAAAACAAGTGGCCGCTTAAACTTTACAGTTTACCAGGATTTATTTGATAAAAAATATGATAAAAGCGATATGGGCTTTTTCACCAACAACAACTACCTCGAGCATGGCTTATGGGTAGGGTACAATTGGAATAAGCCCAAAAACTGGTACAACCAGATGCGTATTAATTTCAATTACTGGTACAACAGGCTGGTATCGCCCATTGATGATTTGAAGAGAAAGAAAATGATGTTCCAGAATATGGGTGGAAATATCAATGGCAATGCGCAAACAAAAAAGCTCACCTGGTTTGGATTCAATTTTAATGTGAATGCCACATATAATGATTTTTATGAACCGCGTTACTATGGACGTGTTTTCAGGAACAAAGGAAGCGTAGGTTTATACCTTTGGTATGAAAGTAATTTTGCAAAAAAATTGTCCTGGTCTGCGAATGCATTTGCCGGTACCGGTGGTGTTTTCAAAAGAACCAGCCTTGATTACGGCGCCACCGGAAAAATCAGGTTTAACAGCAAGTTCTCGATTGATCATTCATTCTTTATGTCGAATGTAAAAAACCAACCGGGATGGGCTGCCAACATAAACGATACGATTATTTTTTCGAAGAGAAATGTAACCAATATTGAAAACGTACTGAGCGCTAAATACAGTTTTACAAACAGGATGGGGCTCACGTTGAGGGTGCGCCACTATTGGACGAAAGTTGATCCCCGGCAGTTTTATGAGCTGGATAAATTTGGGGACCTGCAAACCCCTGTCAGTCCGTTTACCCTTAACAGGAAACAGAACTATAATTTCTTTAGCACAGACATGGTGTATACCTGGCAGTTTGCACAAGGAAGTTTCATCAATATTGTATGGAAAGATATCAGTGAAATGTTCAGCAGGTCTTTTGAAAAGAATTATGTAAAAAACCTTACAAGAACCATTGAACAGCCACAATTCAACAGCTTATCATTAAGGGTGATTTACTTTCTCGATTACTTAACCGCAAGAAAAAAAATACAACACAATAAAAAAGTATCCTAAAAATATATCAATAAAAAAGCCTTCTTTACTGAAGGCTTTTTTATTGTAATTACCTGAGCAACCCTTTGGGCACATCTTTTTCAAGCAGGTATTTATAAATGAATTTTGTTTTGAGGTTTTGAAAGTGCATCCCTTTATTTCCACCCCATCCATGCCTTCCGCCGCTATAAATCATGAATTCAAAATCCTTCTTCTGGTCTTGTAATTTGCTAATAAGCTGGATACTGTTTTGCATATGTACATTTTCATCGATTACCCCATGCACAATTTGCAGCATGCCTTTATACTTATCTGCATGAGTGAGCACTGAACTAGACTTATATCCTTCTGCATTATCTGCTTGCGTACCCATAAATCGTTCTGTATAATGTGTATCATACAAAGTCCAGTCAACCACACTGCCACCAGCCATCCCATGTGTAAAAACATCGGCTGCATACGTTAATGCATAGCAGCTCATATATCCGCCATAACTAAATCCGGTGATGCAGATTTTGGCAGGGTCGGCCTGGGCATTGGCAATCAGCCATTTTACCATGGCAGTATAGTCTTTCATTTCCCAGTAACCCAGGTTGTGATACATATAATTCACCCCTTCTTTTCCAAAATGGCCACTGGCCCTGTGGTCCATGGCAACTTGTATCAACCCTTCTTTGGCATACCATTGCTGGTTACCACTTAAACCCCAGCTGTCCATCACTGTTCCAGCATTCGGTCCTCCATATACAGCAATCAATACAGGGTATTTCTTCCCTTTTTCCATATTAGCAGGCCAGGTGATCTTCATTGGAAGGGCATATAAACTATCATCGCTCATTACACGAATGATTGTTGTTTTGGCAAGGGAAGTTGTTGCGTATTGGCTTCCCCTGGCATCATACAATTCTTTTACAACTTTGCCTTTGTTGTTTACAATAGCAATTTTGGTAGGGTTGGATGAATTGTTGTAAGCAGTAATAAAATAGTCGGCTTTAGGTGAAAGCGTAATCGCGTAATGATTGAAATCTCCAAAACTCAGGCGCTGAAATTTCTTCCCGTTCATATTTACCCTGTAAAAATCTTTGCGTGCGGTATTTTCTTTCCTGGCAGAAAAATAAACGGCCCCTTTCGCTTCATCAATATGGTAGATATCTGTAACGGTAAATTTGCCGTTGGTAATTGGATTCAATAATTTTCCATTCATATCATACAAATAAATATGGCGATAGCCCGATTGATCGGATGTATAAATAAAACCCTTCCCGTTCTGCAGAAAACGGATCCGTTCTTCATCATCATCCAAATCAACCCATGTTTTTTGTTCCTCTTCTAAAAAAAGTTTCTTAGACCCATCCAAAGGATTTATATCCCATATTTTCAATTGATTTTGTGTGCGGTTCATCCATTGAACCAATAATCCTGATGAGGATGGTTTCCAATATGGATGGCCAAAATACTGGTCGTCTGTTGCATTAAAATCGGCCCATACAATGTTCCCTCCGTTTGGATGTACGATGCCAATTTTAACTTCGGGATTGGGGTCGCCTACTTTGGGATAACGCACTTTTTCAATATATCCATGCTGGTCATTCGCATCTGTTATAGTATAAATGGGCACTTTGGTATCATCACTGCGGAAGAATGCCAGTTGCTTACTGTCGGGGCTCCACCAAAAAGCCCTGTACTGAGTCCTGCGGCCGAGGATCTCTTCCATATACACCCAACTGGAATACCCGTTCAGGATCACTTCGCTCCCATCCTGTGTTAGCCGTTTTTCTGTTTTTGTGCGGATATCTACTGTATACAGGTCATTGTTTTTCGTATAGGCTACATAGTTACCATCGGGGCTCATGGTGGCATTCACTTCTTTGGCTTCATCATTGGTTAACTGTACTTCTGTTCCTTCCAGCTTTATATAAAGGTCTTTCCCTTTTGTATATGCAGCAGGTGGTACCTGAACTGGAGTAATTTTTTTATCGCTGTCTTTCAACTCTGAAATTTCGCCTGTTTGTGCATTCGCCACCATGGTTTTCCCGTCAACAACATACTGAACTTTCGAATCATCAATCCACTTATAAGCAGGAACAGCGTTTACAATCCCCTTAAAATTGTTCTTGAAATACTGATCATCAGTTAATTGATTTTGAGCCTGGGCAGCAGATATGCTCAATAAAAATGAAAATGCCAGTACACCTGGTTTTACATGAATCGCCATTTTTTGGTTTTTTGAAGTGAAATATTGATGCCGCTTGGCAGTAAAGTTGACAAGTTACTAAAAGCACAATAAAAAAGCATGGCTCATATTTGGCCATGCTTGTATCTTTTTATAAATGGGATTAATCTGCTTTTTCGGGGCGCATCATGGGGAAAAACAACACATCCTGAATGCTATGCTGGTTGGTTAACAGCATACAAATCCTGTCTACGCCAAAACCAATACCGCTGGTAGGTGGCATCCCATATTCGAGTGCACGTAAGAAATCATAATCAATAAACATCGCTTCATCATCTCCTCTTTCCATCAGTTTTGCCTGTTCTTCAAAACGGGCCCTTTGTTCAACCGGGTCGTTGAGCTCACTGTAGGCATTGGCAATTTCCTTCCCGTTAGCAATCAGTTCGAAGCGCTCCACCAATCCAGGCTTACTGCGGTGTTTTTTGGTAAGCGGGCTCATTTCTACCGGGTAATCGGTAATAAATGTAGGTTGAACAAAATGATGCTCGCATTTTTCCCCAAATATCTCGTCAATTAGTTTTCCTTTCCCCCATTTCTGGTCTGCGTGTATGCCTAATTGTTGGCAAACCCCCCGCACGCCATCTTCATCCATATGGCTGATATCAAAACCTGTGTATTCCTTTATGGCATCATACATCGTGATTCTCCTGAAAGGTGCTTTAAAACTGATGGTTTGGTCACCTACAACTGCATCTGTTGTACCATTTACTGCTACCGCAGCTTTCTCCAGCAATTGTTCGGTAGTATCCATCATCCATTCATAATCTTTATATGCCACATAAAATTCCAGGATGGTGAATTCGGGATTATGCGTCCTGTCCATCCCTTCATTCCTGAAATTTCGGCTGAATTCATATACCCACTCAAACCCGCCTACAATCAGCCTTTTCAGATAAAGCTCCGGGGCAATGCGCATGTACATCGGAACATCCAGGGCATTGTGATGGGTAATAAATGGCCTTGCTGCTGCTCCACCGGGAATACTTTGCAATACTGGCGTATCTACTTCCAATGCCCCATGCTCATTGAGGAAATCGCGAACCGAATTAATAAATTTAGTTCTTTTAATAAACACCTCTTTTACACCCGGATTTACGATCAGGTCGGCATACCGTTGCCTGTACCTGAATTCGGGATCGGTTACTTCATCAAAGGCTTCGCCATCTTTTTCCTTTACAATTGGCAATGGGTGAAGCGATTTACTTAATATAGAAAACTCTTTAACGTGAATGGAAGTTTCCCCGGTTTTAGTTGTAAACACATACCCTTTGATACCTATAAAATCACCAATATCCACCAGTCTTTTCCAAACATGCTGATACAATGATTTGTCTTCACCGGTACAAATATCATCCTGCTTGATATAGAACTGAATTTTACCTGTGTGATCCTGAAGGACAGCGAAGTTGGCTTTACCCATATCCCTTACGCTCATCACCCTTCCTGCAAGGCAAACATCTGTGAAATCAGCCTTGTTTTCTTCCCCTTTATAATTTGCCTTAATGGTTGCGGCGTAGTTGTTTACCGGGTATAATGCTGCCGGATACGGGTCGATGCCCATTTTCTCGAGTTCGGCCCTCTTTTCTCTCCGTATGATTTCCTGTTCTGAAAATGCTGCTGTGCTCATAACAATTGATTAAACTGATGGTGGCGGCAAAGGTAAAAGATGTATAGCAGCCTGCAAAACGAGCAATTGCTCTGTGTATACAGAATTAACAGCCCTGATCAAAATCTGGCAATATAGTTGCACCTTAGCATTAAAATTAAATCTATGAAAAAGTTATTTGTTTTTCTCGCAGCAGTAATAATGATGAGTTCCTGTGATGTGATTCAACAGTTGCCAACCGGCGTACCCGGTACTGTTTCGGAAGCTGAGGCCGGGCAGGGAATAAAAGAGGCGCTCGGCCAGGGAATTGGAAAAGCTGTGCTGCAACTCAATACCACAGATGGATTTTTCAAAGATGCTTTTTATAAAATCCTGCTTCCACCTGATGCCAAAAAAATTGAAAATACATTGCGCAGCCTGGGATTAAACAGCATGGTGGATAAGGCCATTCTACAAATCAACCGCGGAGCCGAAGATGCTGCCGGTTTTGCCAAACCAATTTTTGTAGATGCGATTAAAAGTATGACGATACAGGATGCGATTGGGCTGGTAAAAAACGGGGATACCAGTGCCACACATTTTTTCAGGGTTAAGACAACTGATAAATTAATAGCTGCATTCACCCCGGTAATTCAATCTTCACTTGATAAAGTGGATGCTACAAAATATTATGGCGAACTGGTTACCAAGTACAACAATCTGCCAACAACAATTAAGAAAATAAATCCCGATTTAACCGGGTATGTTACCGGTAAAGCTACGCAGTCATTGTTTGACCTGATTGCCAAGGAAGAAATAAATATACGTACCAACCTGGCAGCCAGGACAAGTGATTTGCTGAAAAAAGTCTTTGGGAGCTTTGCGCAAAAATAATCGGGAAAGCAATTTATGCTGCAGCCAGTAATACCTGCCAGGCCTCCTGTACTTTTCCCTGGTTGAGCAGCTGCCCTGCATAGTGATGAAGCTCTTTTTCCATTTCATCGGGATTGATGCTATAATACTGGATGATATTCTTTAAGGTGTCGTCATCAAAAGTTGGGTCTACTGCGGGCATCTGATGTACATTGGCCAGTTGCCCAAGGTGGTTACCCGTTAATATCTTACTGTTACGAACAGACGAAGGAAGTGCATCTACCCCAATGCCTAATTGCAAATTAGGTTTTTCCACTTCAAAAATAGTGTTTGCATTGGCCCTTGTGTACCAGTTTGCGCCCAACCTGGCTACTAAATCAAGTTTCCGCTGGTCTATTTTCTGATCCTGCCCGAGGATAGATTCGTCGATATGCATCATCAGTACTTCTGCCACAACCAGGTTGCCTGCTCCGCCCTCAGTTCCAAGGGGAATTACCTGGTTTACTTTACATTCGAGCTTGATCTTACTTTCTTTTACCATTGGAGGTTTCACCATCATTGCCTTTTCTTCTGTAAAACCCGCTTTGTTAAACTCATTGGTTCCTTTAGGGTATTCACAACTTGCCAGGGATACCTGCTGCACCATGGGATAATCTACTATATTGATCACTACTTCCGGGACTTCCAATACATTCTCAAGCGAATGTTTGGTAGTATTATCCCTAACCCTGCGTGCCGGAGAAAAAACAACTATAGGGGGATTAGAAGAAAAAAGGTTAAAAAAACTAAACGGGCTGAGATTTACATTCCCTTCCTTGTCGATGGTTGAAGCAAAGCAAATAGGCCTGGGTGCAATGGCATGTTGCAGATAATTCTGCAGATCGGCAGGCTTCAATTGACTAGGGTCGAGCGACAGCATATAACGGTTTTATGTATACGAAATCGGAATAGTTTATGCAAGATTTTTTTTCAAAGCCAGAATAGAAAAATCACTATCATCTTTTTTGATGGTATTGGTGAGGGTCCCCAACTGGTCTATATCCATTTCAACAATATCTCCTTCCTGCAGCCATTGTTCCTGGTAATTTGGGTCATTTAATTTACCTGTACCATTTAGCTCGAGGAAACACCCTGTACCTACGGTTCCACTTCCAATTACATCACCTGGAAAAATATGTACCCCATAACTGCAGCGTTCAATGATCTCAGCAAAAGTCCAGTCCATTTGATCGAGGTTACCACTGCTAACTTCGATGCCATTCACCTTGCATTTCATGGGAAGGTTCCAGCTTTTGCCGGTATGCCCTTCCTTGCAGGGGACTTCGAATGGTTCGAGTTCGTCTAATGTAACCAGCATAGGACCAATCACAGTGGAAAAATCTTTTCCTTTTGCAGGGCCGAGGTTCAGGAGCATTTCCTCCATTTGCAGCCTGCGAGCACTCATATCGTTCATGATCATGATGCCTGCGATGTAATCATCTGCTTCTGCTGCTGTGATATTCCTTCCCAGCCTGTTGATGACGATGGCAGCCTCGAGTTCAAAGTCGAGCTTTTCAAAATGATCGGGCATACAGTAAATACTTCCGGGCCCCTGGATGCTATTATGATTGGTAAAATAAAAAATTGGGTATTGGTCAAACTCAGGTATCATATCTACCTTCCTGTTACGCCTGGCGGCAGCAACATGCTGCCGAAATGCATATCCATCACGGCAACTGGTGGGATGCGGAACGGGCGCCAATAACTGAACATCGGCATA
>JBPOHG010000071.1:0-62975 GCA_052035835.1 Bacteroidota bacterium
GTGGATGAATTGAACCAAATGATATTAGAAGGCAAGATCCTTGATGCTTTTGAGAAATTTTATGCAGATGATGTAGTCATGCAGGATAATGACTACCCGGTTCGCGTAGGTAAGGAAGTAAACCGCCAGTATGAAGAAGCATTTGTGAATGGCCTCACCGAATTTCGCGGTGCAAAAGTGATCAATACGATCATCAGCGATGGTATTGCAGTTATTGAGTGGTGGATGGATTTCACGCACAAGGATTATGGTGTAAGGAATTATACGCAGGTGAGTGTACAGCGTTGGAAAAACGGGAAGATCGTTGAAGAAAAATTCTATTATAATAGTTAAAATTAATCGCAGTTTAATAAATAGTCTGCCGCATCTTCGTATGTTGGCAGACTATTTTTTATTATTGCGTAATCTAACCAATGGATATGAGCATAGAGAAGGATATTTTTCAGGCGAAATTTAGAAATGATTATCAAAAGAGTATCATCAACTTCATTTATACTTTTAATTGGATGAATGAAAAAATGAAGTCGATTTTCGACAGGGAGGATATCACATCGCAGCAATTTAATATCCTTCGTATTTTAAGGGGGGCAGGCAAACCGCTCTCCACATTACAGATCAGGCAGCGAATGCTGGATAAAATGAGTGATACAAGCAGGATTGTAGACAGGTTGGTTTTAAAAGACCTCGTAAAGAAAAATACCTGCGAATCGGATAAGCGGCTGGTTGACGTTGTGATCACAGACAAGGGTTTAAAGCTGCTCGAAAAACTGGATGCATACGATCATGAAATGGATGGTGTGTTTGGAACACTTACACCCGAAGAAGCAAAAACCCTGAATACCTTATTGGACAAAATCCGTTCTTCTGATGATTGATAAATTAATGGCTGTTGCTACCGCATGGATACTTTCTGTACCTGCATTTGCACAACAGGCTGCTGTGGCAAATGACGCAGGCACAAAGGAAGAGATGAGGGCTGTATGGATAGCCACGGTTGATAATATTGACTGGCCTTCTGCCCCTACCATTAGCAGTGAACAACAAAAAAGCGATTTCATCCGCCTGCTTGATATGCACCAGCGCAACGGAATGAATACCCTGATTGTGCAGGTACGTCCTTCTTCAGATGCATTTTACCCATCGCCCTTTGAACCATGGAGCCAATGGCTTACAGGTAAGCAGGGGCAGGCACCGGTACCGTATTATGACCCGCTGGAGTTTATGATAACTGAAACGCATAAACGAGGTATGGAATTCCATGCCTGGATGAACCCATACCGTGCTGTTTTCAATGTTTATAGGTCTTCCATTACACCCGACCACATTACCCGCCTCCACCCGGAATGGTTTTTAAACTATGGGGATAAAAAATATTTCGACCCGGGTAATAAAGATGCCCAACAATATGTATTGAATGTGGTAAAAGATGTTGTGAAAAGGTACAATGTAGACGCCATTCATTTTGATGATTACTTTTATCCTTACCCGATACCCGGGAAAGACTTTCCGGATATGGTTTCTTATAAGAAATACGGGAACGGCATGGCAAGGGATAATTGGAGGAGAAGCAATGTAGATTCTATTATCCTGAAATTGTATACAACCATTAAGCAGGAAAACAAAGATTGCCAGTTTGGGATCAGCCCTTTTGGGGTATGGCGCAATGCTGATAAGGATCCCAATGGAAGCAATACTAAAGCCGGCCCTACCAATTATGATTATCTGTATGCCGATATCCTGTTGTGGCTGAAGAATGGTTGGGTTGATTATGTAGCCCCCCAATTGTATTGGGAGATCGGCCATAAGCTGGCACCTTATGAAGTATTGGTAGACTGGTGGAGCAAGAATACATATGGAAAAAAATGCTACATCGGCCTGGGGTTTTATAAAGCAGGAAGCAACAAAGCATGGAAAGAAAAATCTCAGTTACCCAGGCAGATTGAAAAAATCAGGAACACCCCCAATATTCATGGGATGGCATTTTTTAGCAGCAAATCACTGGAGAAAAACCTCAATGGATGGAGCGACAGCCTTCGGCTGAACTATTTCAAATTTCCTGCCCCTACCCCCAAAGTGAAGTAATATATTTTAAATATCAACTTTTAATATGCCGGCAGCCAGCTGGCATATTTTTTTCCCTCCAATCGGTCGCAAGTAGCAACACCCCCTAAACGAATTCGTAAAGGAATATTGGTGGCAGATTCGAACTGCCATTCTTTTTTGCACATAAAACCTAACTGTGATGCATAGAAGTTGGCCGGTATCAACACAAAAGGGCGAATGGGAAAGTTGGGAAGAGTAGTTTTGGATAAGGTAAGTGGAGAATGAAAAGGATATCTAAAATAGCCTTTTTTCTGGCTAAAAGCAAACTTTGCCACAAAAATCATGCAAAAAAATAAAAATAACAGTTTTTGTTTCATTATACGGGCATCTATATTGTAAATTTACGCTTGAAACTGCTTATGGGATTGATTCATAGAATATTTAGAAAAAATCGAACATAACCAGTAAAAAGCATGGCATTACACCAGAGTTTACAACAAAAGCTGCTTCAAAAGCTATCCCCCCAGCAGATTCAATTGATGAAGTTGTTGCAGGTACCTACTGCCCAGTTGGAAGAAAGGATTAAGGAAGAAATGGAAGAGAACCCGGCACTGGAACAAAGTGAAGAAGGGCACGAAGATGAATTTGAAACAAAAGATGAGTTTACAGAAGATGGGGATGATGAATTTGAGCCAGATGGTAGCGAGGAAGAATATGATAATATTGATATCACAGAGTATGTGCAGGATGGGGATGACGAGGTAGGCGACTACAAACTCAGGGATGACAATTATCCTGAAGCAGACGATAATAAAGTGACGCCCCATCGGGTTGAAGCCAGTTTCAATGAAATGATGTTGCAGCAATTGGGTTTGCTTAAACTAACTGAAGAAGAACGCAAAATAGCAGAGCAGGTAGTGGGGAGCCTCGACGATGACGGTTACCTCCGTAGGGAAGTCACTTCCATTATGGATGATCTTGCATTCAGGCAAAATATCGACGCCAGCGAAGAGGAAATAGAAAGGATTGTACGCATGATCCAACAATTCGATCCCCCGGGTATTGGTGCCCGTACTTTACAGGAATGTTTGTTGCTGCAACTTGAGCGTAAGTTAGAACAGGGCAAGCACATAGAATTGGCAATAAAAGTACTGGATAAATATTTCGATGAGTTCACTAAAAAGCATTACGAGAAGATACAAAAAGGCCTCAGCCTGACTGACGAACAGTTGCGTGAAATCATTCAACAGATTATTCGGCTCAATCCCAAACCTGGCGGTAATATTGGCGAATCAAGTAAAGGAGAGAACTACATTATCCCCGATTTTTTTATTGTTAACAACAATGGCAAACTGGAATTGACGCTCAATAGCAGGAATGCACCCGACCTGCGTATCAGTGAAGGTTACAGGGATATGCTGCGTGATTATGAAAAGGGTTCTAAAAAAGACAAGCGGCAAAAAGAAGCAGTACTTTTCATCAAACAAAAGATCGATTCGGCCAAATGGTTTATAGATGCCATCAAACAAAGGCAAAATACGTTGTTGAACACGATGGAGGCGATCCTCAATTACCAGTATGACTTTTTTCTTACCGGAGATGAAACAGAGCTGAAGCCAATGATCCTGAAAGATATTGCAGAGCGAACTGCACTGGATATTTCAACTGTGAGCAGGGTTGCCAACAGTAAATTTGTTCAAACAGAGTTTGGTACTTACCGCCTTAAATTTTTCTTCAGCGAAAGCCTGCAAACTGAAAGTGGAGAAGAAGTGAGTACCCGTGAAGTAAAAAAAATCCTTACAGATATTATTGAAGAAGAAAGCAAGAAGCAACCGTATAGCGATGAAAGGCTTACCGAAATGTTACAGGAAAAAGGTTACAATATTGCCCGTCGCACGGTAGCGAAATACAGAGAACAATTGAATATACCTGTAGCCAGGCTTCGGAAAATCCTGTAAAACCATATCAATGCAATTAGCCCCCATGATTTCTGATAGCAATGGCCAACAAGCAGCACCGGCATCCGAGCCGGTAGGCATTGCAGCAAAAATTTTCAGTGCACTTTTTTCATACCTGTTTCATCCGGTATTTGTTCCATTGTATGTGGTAGCATTTTTGGTGTATGTTCACCCATCAGCTTTTGCAGGCTTTTCTGCCATGGAAAAAAAGCAAACCATGCTGATTGTAGTGTTGAACCTGGTTTTCTTTCCATTGATAACAGTATTATTATTAAAAGCGGTAGGCTTTATTAGTTCATTGTACCTGCGAACACAAAAAGACAGGATCATTCCATATATCGCTTCAGGTATTTTCTTTTTCTGGGCATATACTGTATTCAAAGAGCAACCTCAGTACCCGTTGATGTTAACGGCATTTGTATTGGGGATTTTCCTCGCATCATCAGCCGCGTTACTGGCAAATATTTATTTTAAAGTAAGTATGCATGCAATAGGAATGGGAGGCTGGTTGGGCTTGTTCCTGGCACTATTTTATACAAATGCCATGTTGATGACATGGCCCATTGCCATTGTGTTACTCATTTCCGGACTTGTTTGTTCGGCCAGGTTGCTGATAAACAGCCATCAACCCAAAGATATTTACCTTGGTTTGTTGATAGGTATGGTTACACAATTTGTTGCTGCAATTTTTGTACTTCGCTGATATTTGTATTCAAAGAAACTGATAGGGATCAATTTTGGGCAAATTACTTTCATTTAAATTCGCAAAAAATAAAGTATGAAAAAAGCAATGTTGTTTGTTTCAGTAGTGATCGCTTCCGGCATTTTTGTAGGATGCGAAGCTAAACAGGAAGAAAAGAAAGCAGCTAACCCGGAAGCTGCTGCAGAGAAAAAAATGGACATGCCGGTAACAAAGGAAGAAGATAAATTCAGTAAAATTGAATTTGCCAACAGCCGCGATTTTATTTGTAACATGCCTGTTTCTGCAGGGGTGAATGATACTGCTCAGTACAAAGGGAAAGTGTATGGGTTTTGTGCAACCGAATGCAAAGAGGAATTTTTAAAAGATCCAGAATCCCATCTGGCTAAGAAATAAAAGCAAGAAGCCCCGTCCAATACCGGGGCCTCTCATTGTCCTGTAGTGCCTAACAAAAGATTATAGTTATGCTGCCTGCATAGCTAATAAGCATGCAATGCTGCAAAGTGATTTAATGAGTTAGAAATACCGATAAGAGTTGAGGGGATTTCCGGTTGATAATACGTAAAAATCGCATCGCCGGACAGGTGTTTTTCTCAGTCTATTGGTTTTTCATGCTTGGATACTATTTACATTGTATCAGGTTGATATATAAGCGAATAATTGTAGGTTTTATTGTGTTTCTTTCTTCGATCCCAGATATTTTTATTTTTAAAATATCACATTTTTGCATGTAACATTGGATAATCATGACAGTCTGTTTATAGCCTGGCGAAGGATTTTATGCCTCATTACGTCTAAACAAAAAAGTTTTGTATGCGAATATTATCGGTTTCCCTGTTTTTGATTGTATCGGCAACTATATTTCAATACTGTTCAAAAAAGGATTCGGAACCACAAACACCCGACACCGAGGTGAAACCGGTATTGCCATCAACTGCTTATAACTACCTGGTTAGTTATCCGGCCTACCTGTTGCCAGCAATGCAGCAGAATGATAATACCCCAGCCAACAATCCAACTACCAATGATGGAGCAACCTTGGGCAGGGTACTATTTTATGACAAGAATCTTTCTGCCAATAAAACCATCAATTGTGCATCCTGCCATAAGCCTTCCAACTCATTTAGTGATAACCTGGTATTAAGTGAAGGGTTTATGGGTGGTTTAACAGCCAGGCATTCGATGCCGCTTATCAATGTGGCATTTTACAGATCGGGGCGTATGTTTTGGGATGAAAGAGCTGCAACGCTCGAACAACAGGTGCTCATGCCTGTACAAGACCATGTTGAAATGGGCATGACCATTCCCGACCTCGTGACCAGGTTGTCGGCACTTAGTTATTACCCTTCATTGTTTCAAAAGGCATTTGGCAGTACACAAATAGATAGTGTGCGAATTTCAAGGGCATTGGCACAGTTTGTACGCAGTATAATCCCATACCAGTCGAAGTTCGACCGGGTAAAACAGGGGTTGGAGACCTTTAATGCCCTGGAACAAACCGGCGAACAACTGTTTCTCAATGCAACACCGCCTCCCCCAGCACCACAGATTACATGTGCAGGCTGCCATACGCCACCGTTATTCATCACTTCCAGTCCGGCTGGCCCGTTTGGTTTGGCAGACGCCAATGATGCGGGGATAAATAACACTGGAAATTTTAAATCGGGCTCACTTAGGAATATTGCACTAACCGCACCTTATTTTCACAATGGCTCTGTAGCTAGTTTACAAAATATGCTCACCTCTACGATCCCGGCTCACCGGGTAGCACCCCCCGATGTACAGGCTTTGTTGGCTTACATGAATACATTATCCGATCAAACGACGATGAATGAGGATAGGTTTTCAGACCCTTTCCCACAATAACTTGTACGACTCAACATAATCAAACATTCAATAGGGTTTACAGGAATTTTTTGTAAAAATCCGACAAACCACTGATTTCTTTATGCCGCTCATGCGGTTGCATTTTCTGTTGGTCACTTTTAACTACGAAACCATTCGTTAGTATTGGAGATTTGAGCAGAAATGAACCGTATGAAAATATTTCTGTTGATATTAAGCTGTGTAGGGTGGTTGGGATTATTTGCACAACCAACACTTACTTCTTCACTTACCATAACCATTAGGGGCGAAAATAACCGGCCCCTCGAAAATGTTACAGTTTCCCTGTTGAATGCCCGTGACAGTGGATTGCGTAAAACTACTTTATCTGATAAGGAGGGTATAGCCATCATCGACCATGTGAAGCCCGGCAACTATTTGCTTCGCATTACTGCCATTGGTACCCAGGAAAAATGGGGCCCATTGTTTGAAGTTAAGCAAGGAGACAGTGTAGTAAAGCTGGGTGATTTTGTATTACAGCCAAAAAATGCAAATGCACTCCAGGGAGTAACCGTTACGTCCCGCAAACCATTCATTCAGCGGCTTTCAGACAGAATTGTGGTGAATGTAGAAAATAGTATTGTACATGCGGGAAGTTCTGCCATGGAAGTATTGGAGCGTTCTCCTGGCGTGTTGGTAGATCAGAATGATGCGATCAGCCTGAAAGGGAAGCAGGGTGTTTTGATCATGATTGATGGAAAACCAACTGCCATGACAGGTACAGATCTTGCCAATTACCTGAAAGGGTTGCCGTCGGCAGCAATAGAACGGATTGAGATAATCACGAACCCTTCTGCCCGATATGATGCAGCCGGGAATGCCGGTATAATAGATATCAGAATGAAGAAGGACCGGCGTTTAGGCGTTAACGGTACTTTCACTGCCGGGTATGGACAAGGAGTATATCCAAAAGCAAATACAGGGGCCACATTTAATTACAGGAATAAGAAAGTAAATTTGTTTGGAAATTATAATTATTCCTACCGCGTTGGGCTGAACCATTTATTGCTGGATAGAAATTTTTATGAAAATGCTGTGTACAATGGGGGCGACCTGAAGGATAATTACTCTAAATCACCATTGGATGCTCACACGGCAAGGGTAGGGATGGATTTTTTGCCATCTAAAAAATCGATCATCGGTTTTGTGGTCAATGGTAATTTCGGACATTACCGGCGCAACAACAGCAATAGTTCAGTTGTCATTAATCCCCAAAAACAAAAGGTTAGTACTTTTTTATCAAGGGCTACCAATAATGACCATTCAAACAACCTGGTTGCGAATATCAATTTCAAACATAGTTTCGACAGTGCCGGCAGGGAGTTGAGCGCAGACGTGGATTATGGCGAATACCGATCCCGTTCTTTAACATCAAACGGTACAAGTTATTTTAAGTTAGACGGTTCGGCCTTACAACCCGATTATACCCTCAACGGCAACCAAAAAGGTGTTCTACGTTTTAAAACAGCCAAAGCAGATTATATACATCCTTTCAGATCGGGTTGGAAGTTGGAAACCGGCGTGAAGACAAGTTTTGTTTCTTCTGATAATGACGCACGTTTTACGGATGTGAGTACATCTTTTCCGGTTAACGATACTAATAAAACCAATCATTTCCTGTATCATGAGAGCAATCATGCACTGTACGCTTCCTTAAAAAAGGATTTCAAAAAATTTGATGTCCAATTTGGGTTAAGAGGCGAGCAAACGAATATAGAAACTGAGCAACTGATCGGGAACCGCCGATTCGACTCTTCTTATTTTCAACTTTTTCCGAGTGCCTTTTTTAATTATCGTATTAAAGAAGAGCAAACCATTGGCTTATCTGTTAGCCGTAGAATCGACCGCCCGGGATATTCTCAACTTAATCCATTTTTATTCCTGATTGATGTAACTACTTATTCAACAGGAAGGCCGGGCTTACTTCCACAGCTTACCTGGTCATATGAACTGAGCTATACGCTGAAGAATTTGAATATAACAGCGGGTTACAGTTATACAAAAGACAATCAGAATATTGCCATTGCAAAATTCAGGGATGTTTTTCCGGGTATACCTTCTGAAGAGAATGTGACGGTTCAAATCCCCATTAACTTGCGTTCTTACGAAACAGTTAGTTTGGGCTTATCAGCGCCGCTTCGAATTGCAAAATGGTGGAATATGATTAACAATGCAGATATTTCATACCAGCATTTCAACGGGAGCCTGGGTGAAACAAACCTCAGGAATGGTAAGCCAACTATCGACTTCAGGACGAATAACAGTTTTACATTTAAGAAAGGGTGGGCAGCCGAATTAAACATCAATGTAAATTCGGGTGGCCGCTATGGGTTTATGGTGATGGATCCGCAATGGGGGATTGCTGTAGGTGCACAAAAGACAGTATTAAAGGGAAAAGGGATGCTTCGATTTAATTTTACAGATATTTTTTGGACGAACCTTCCTAAAGCAATTATTACCTATGATAATTACATCGAAAAATGGCGGGCCTTCCGGGAAACTAGGGTAGCAAACCTTTCTTTCTCTTATCGATTTGGAAACAACAAAGTTCAGGGTGCCAGGCGAAGGGTAACCGCTTCGGAAGAAGAACGCCAACGGGCACAGTAATGAAATATATAAACATGAGAACCATTCAAACATTGCTATTGCTTTTGGTAGGCATACCCGCAATTGCTCAACAAATACCCCGTAAAGCCTCCATGTGGATGAAGGGAACCAGGGGCGACAAGGGTATTTTGGTAGACAGCCTTTATCCGGGAGGAACACTGGAGGTTTTAGGGTTGAGGAAAACAGACGTGCTAACCGGGTTAAATGGGAACCAAATACGGAGCATGGAAGATTATGGGAAACATGCCTATGCAATCAGGGAGGGCGACGAAATAACATTAACGGTTATCCGAAATGCTGAGAATAAAAAATTTAAAGGGCTTGCGTTGGTGAAGCCCCTGGAGAAAAATGACCTTGCAGATGTACAATATGATTGGGTGGCTTTCAGAAATGGATATTTACGGGCTATCACAAGAAAGCCAAAAGGTAAAACAGGTCTCCCGGCCATTCTGCTGATTCCCGGTTATGGCTGTGGTAGTATTGAAAATTATATGGGAAGCTACAATGGCAGATTGCTTACCGAATGGATAAAAGCCGGGTATGCTGTTGTCACTATTGAAAAGTCGGGAGTAGGTGACAGTTATCAATGCGAGCCATGCAACGAAGTTGACCTTACTACAGATATTGAAAGTTTTGATGCCGGATACCGATACATGGAAACATTGCCTTTTGTAGATACACAAAAATTATTTGTATGGGGCCATTCGATGGGAGGCGTGATTGCACCTGAAGTTGCAAAGCGGCATCGCCCCAGAGGCGTGATGGTATTTGGTGCTACTTTCAGGCCATGGAATGAATTCCTGATTGAAATGCACAGGATTCAAAAGCCTTTGCTCGAAAATCTAACCTATGCCCAAACGGAGATTTTTATCAAAGGGATCCAGAAAATTTATTATGATTTTTTTGTGTTGAAAAAATCCCCGGAGCAATTATATCAGCACGAGGATTACAGGCCCTTGGTGGTTAGCGAACTTGGGTATAAAAAAGGTAGCAACGATATGTGGGGGCGGCATTGGCGTTTTTGGCAACAGATAGACTCGCTCAATTTTGCAGAAAGCTGGCAGGCACTGAGTTGCCCGGTATTAATTGTTCATGGAGAAACTGATTATGAGCAATGCAGCAGGCTCGACCCATTGCTGATGCAGCAAACGATCAACGCTAAGAATCCCGGGAATGCACAATTGGTCATTGTCCCTGCGCTTGATCATTTCATGATGAAGAGTGACACATGGGAACAGGCGAGGGATAATTTCAGGCAGCAGCAATATAATAAAGGGAATTTCAATCCAGCTATCGCATCGCAAACCCTGCGGTGGCTAACAACACAACAATAGAATGAGAACAATCTTATTATTGATCCTTTGTAATTCTGCATTGATTCATCTTTCTGTAAATGCACAGGTAATTGCAATTAAGAATGTGTCGGTGATTCCTATGGATAAAGAACTGGTGCTTCCCAATCAAACGATTCTGATCAAAGACGGCAAAATTGTAACTATGGGGCCAGCCCATGATATCGTAATTCCGACGAATGCCACCACTCTGAATGGGAATGGAAAATTTTTGCTGCCAGGTCTTTTTGATATGCATGCGCATTTTTTTAATGAACAGGGAAATCATGAAAATACTTGCGCAACCGAATTAAAATTAATGCTGGCCAATGGGCTCACCCAGGTGCGTATCCTTGCCGGTCACCCCAATTATCTTGAAGCCCGGCAACAGGTAAAGGATGGTAAATGGATAGGCCCCGATCTGGTGGTGGCTAGTCCCCAGTTCGTGGGCAGGTGGCCCTGGCCGGCAGATTTTAAAAACTTTGAAATTGCGGATACCCCAGAAAATGCCCGAGCTGCAGTGCGCCGTTTCAAAGCGGCCGGGTACGACCTTATCAAGATAACGTTTATGGTTAATCGCGAGGTTTATGATGCAATTGTAGCGGAAGCTGCCATTCAGGGGATTAAAGTTGCAGGCCATGTTGGCCCAATGGTAAAATTGCCCGCTGCGTTAAACGCAAAACAACAAATTGAGCACATGGATGAATTCATAGATATGTTGTTGCCCGACACCAGTTTTAACCATGGGCAAAGTGTATCGGATATGAATATCTGGAGAAAAGCTGCATGGGCCACAGTACCATCGCTTGATGAAAATAAAATCACAGAACTGGCTCGGGCAGTTGCAAACTCGGGCATCTATGTTACGCCCACCAATTATTTTTTTCTTTCAAGTTTTGGTAGTGTAAGATCCGAAGCTTCCATTCGGCAAAAACCCGATTATGCATATATCCCAGCGGCATTAAAAGAGGAGAGATGGAAGGCCAGGGAACATTTTATAAAATTGGGGATCCCCGATTCAAGCCTGCAAACGTATACATCCATCCGGAAGAAATTGGTATTTGCATTGTGGAAAGCAGGCGTTCCATTAATGGCCGGCTCCGACTCTCCTGAATTTTTTCTGGTTACGGGGTTTTCAATTCATGACGAACTTGCGGCAATGGTCGATGCCGGGTTGAGCACATACGCAGCTTTACAAACGGCCACTACACATCCGGCCCGGTACCTCGGGGTAAACAAAATGAAAGGAAGTATAAAAGCAGGAATGGATGCAGATCTAATTTTGTTAGATAAAAATCCGTTGGATAATATTCATAACACACGAGTGATTCATGCCGTTATCAAAAAGGGGAAAGTGTACACCCGGGCACAACTCGATGAATTACTTGAGGAGGCCCTGGTACTGGGAAATTAATTCCCCGAAGATTTGAAAAGTTGCGCCTGCTTCAATAACTGCAAGTGTATCTTTTCATTTTTTTTCTTTCCCAACTGAAGAAAATGTTTGAGGTGTTTATAAAAATGGCTGTGGTCATAATAACCATACTCCTCTAATTTAAAACTGGTGGGATTGTTAACCAATGCTGCCACCGCCTTTCTGATCCGAAGGATTTGAAGTGTTTTTTTGCTGCTGAGGCTTGTAGTTGCTTCAAAGTAACGTTGAAGTGTACGTGACGATACCCCATAATGTTCCGACAGTGATTCAATGGAGATAGTGAAGTCATTATGGCTGTTATATTTTTCTATAATTTCTGAAACAATACGGATGGGTTGCACGCTGCCTTCATAATGGCGCAGGATACTCTTATAGTATTCATTCAGCAGGCTTACCCTTTCTTTGAAATGGCTGGCTGCCTTTACTTGTTGAACAATGTTTTTTTCGATCAGATAGCTCAAAGGAAAAATCGAAGACTTGTATTCTGAGAAATTTATTTTCTTTTCAAATATGACCGGCGAAATCCTGAACTTGATACCAAACAAACAATTACCCGGCTGATGATGGCATTCGAGCGATACATGGCGGGGAAGGAAGCCGTCGGACTTCATGAATGTTTTCTTATTGTTTACCTCCATGGTAAATGGGGAGCCCAGATTGATCAGGTAGGTATAGCCGATGTTTGGGAACAGGGCATCTGAAAATCCATTCGGGTAAGTTTTCCAAAGCCCGTCAAACTTTGTTTCCCAGAAAAAGTCAATAAAATGCCTTAATGCTGCAGGAGGTACAGTTCTGTGATAATTTTTTTCGAAATGGGCCGTATCAAAAAACTCCAGGTGCTGCATGATCAGGGGCGCAGGATAATAATGCCACGGGCACTGGGATGTTCTTTGCAATGGTAGCTGATGGTTCCGATGGTGTCTTTTTTAAAAAAGAATGATGTGCCAGGAAGCATTGAAGGAGTAATGAAAGTGACCGTATCATCTGAAATTATAGTATGGGCACTGGTAGAACTATTGAGAAATGTAAATGAGGAGCCAACCGCGGCAGTTATGGACACCGGAGAAAAAGTACTGTCGAGAATGGTTATGTATTTTGTAGGGAGGGTTCCTCCGATCGGGTTAAAAGAAGAATTCTGTTTTCCACAGGAAAAAATCAATGTGGCGATGGTACACACGCCTATGAAAATAGCAGATGTTTTCATTTGATTATTCAGGAACCTTTGTTTGGGGCGACAAGTTACTGAAAATTGCCAAAAGAACCATGCCAAATAGCTGAACGGTTATATGGGAAAGTTTCTTTAAGCATATTGCTTTGGTACATCAGGTTTAGGGGCCATTTTTTTCAAATTTATATTCCCCCGGTTTCAGGAGTGGAAGTGAGCCTGTTAGTGAATTTCCGTCAAAAACAAATGAAAGATGGTCGAATTGAACCTGGAGCAAAGTTTCGCTGGTTTTCAGGTGTGCAGTATTGTATTCCTTACTGTTAAAAGCAAACAGCGCCCTTTTCTCTGGGGTAAATTCAAACAATACCATGAGGCTATCTGTATCCTGTGCCTGAAACCTGATAACGGAATTATGGCATTGAACAGGCTCCGACATAGTCCCTTTATTCATGAGTATGCCAAAGCAGGCCGATTGAAATACGGGGTCGGGTGTGGTTACATGCAATGTGATATCACCAGGTGCTTCTTTGCTTAAATTGCTAAGTAAGAAAGGGGCGCCCAGGTTGGGGCTGTTAAATAATACCCTGCCACTTTTATACGCCCAGGTACCGGATCCCGAACGGTCGAGCGCCCCGTAAGAAAAAAAGAATTCAAAAGTAGAATCATTGTTGACCTTAAATCCGGCAGCAGTTTCTCTTACCCCAGTAAGATAATATTCTCCAACAGGGCTTTTGTCTTGTGCTTGCATATAAATGGGGGTATTCATTAAGAATAATACAATGGTTATGGGAACTATCCTGGCGTTCATATTCTCACATTATTATGCAGATAACCTGGTGAAAATATGCATTCTTAAATTTATTTAATAAACCGCAAGTTTTTCAGCCGGTATGACTGAATATTTTTTCCCACAGTTTCTATCCCTGCCACGGGGTATCCGTACCTTTGTACAATGCCCAGATATTTAGACGAATTAAATCACCCACAACAGGAAGCGGTCTTACATAAGGATGGACCATTGATGATTATTGCAGGTGCCGGGAGTGGCAAAACCAAGGTGATCACCACTAGAATTGCTCACCTGATGGCTTCGGGGGTTGATGCTTTTAACATACTCGCACTTACTTTTACCAATAAGGCAGCTGCCGAAATGAAAGAGCGTATCGAAAAGATCCTCGGCAGTTCTGAAGCAAGAAATTTGTATATCGGCACATTTCACAGTGTGTTTGCACGTATCCTCCGTTCGGAAGCTACGAAGCTTGGCTATCCTTCGAGTTTTACCATTTATGATACGGATGATGCCAAATCGGTACTGAAGACAATCATCAATGAAATGAACCTTGATGATAAGCAATATAAACCCAATGCAGTTTATAACAGGATATCTGCAGCAAAGAATGCGTTGGTAGGGCCGGCAGAATACATGAATGACTGGATGCTTCAACAGGAAGATGCCCGGGCGAACCGCCCTCAATTGGGAGCCATCTATGATGCGTACAGTAAACGTTGCTTCAAGAATGGGGCAATGGATTTTGATGACCTCCTGTTTAAAATGTACCTCCTGCTTAAAAATTTCCCTGAAGCGTTAAGCAAGTACCAGCACAAGTTTAAATACATCATGATTGATGAGTACCAGGATACGAATACGGCTCAGTACGAAATCATAAAATTGTTGGGTGCTATGCACGAAAATGTGTGTGTGGTAGGGGATGATGCACAGAGTATCTACAGTTTCAGGGGCGCAACAATAGAGAATATCCTGCAGTTTCAAAAAGATTATGATGAAGTGAAAGTCGTGAAGCTCGAACAGAATTATAGAAGTACAAAGAATATCCTTCATGTGGCGAATGAAGTCATCAGCAATAACAAAGGCCAGATAGAAAAAAAATTATTTACCGATAACGGTGAAGGGGAGAAGATCAAACTGGTACGTACGATGACCGACAATGATGAAGGTAAAATGGTTGCCGACAGCATCCAGGAAATGAAACTCCGTAACCATTATTTCAACCGGGATTTTGCCATCCTGTACCGTACCAATGCGCAGAGCCGCAGCTTTGAGGAATCTTTACGCCGCATGGGTATTGCCTACCGTATTTATGGAGGCATGAGTTTTTACCAGCGTAAAGAGATCAAGGATTTTATTGCCTACCTGCGGCTGGTAGTGAATTCCAAAGACGAAGAAGCTTTAAAGAGGGTGATCAATTATCCGGCCAGAGGAATTGGCAAAACCACTGTAGATAAAGCTGTGCTGCTTGCAAACGAGAATAATCTTACCATGTGGGACATTATTTCCAATGCAGCATTGTATGGTTTTCGTAGTGGAACTTTAGAAAGTATTGACCAGTTCGTAACAATGATCAAAATGTTTCGCAGTGAACTGGAAAAGAAAAACGCTTATGACCTGGCTGTAATCGTTGGCAAAAGCACCAATATCGTAAAAGAACTTTTCAACGATAAAACTACGGAGGGGTTGGCAAGGTATGAGAACGTACAGGAATTGTTAAACTCCATTAAAGAGTTTACCGAAACCCCCATGAATGAAGAAGATGGAGAAGTTGGCGACAAAGGCCTGGGCAGTTATTTGCAACAAATAGTTTTGCTTACAGATGCCGATGATGAAAAGGAAAATTCGGATGTGGTGAAACTGATGACCATCCATGCTGCCAAAGGCCTGGAGTTTCCTGTAGTTTTCCTGGGTGGGTTGGAAGAAACGCTTTTTCCCAATGCCATGAGCATCAATAGCCGCGAAGAACTGGAAGAAGAACGGCGGTTGTTTTATGTGGCCATCACCAGGGCGAAAACAAAATTATACCTCAGTTATTCCAATGCCCGTTACCGTTTTGGCCAATTACAGCAGAATGAGCCCAGCCGTTTCCTTGATGAAATTGCGGAAACCTATTTAGATAAAAGTTATGCAGGAAGCACTGCCCGTAACAATGCATCTTCGGGATGGTCACAAGGCGCAGCTTACGAAAGAATGCAACGCGGTTTTGGAAGCAGCCCAAGGAAAGAAGCACCTTCAAAACCTTCTTATGTGGCCACACCTACCCGCCCGCAGGTGAAAGAACATGTACCCACCGAAAATTTCGTAGCCAGCGATACGAGTTCGTTACAGGCCGGACAAAAAGTAGAACACCAGAAATTTGGTTTTGGGGAAGTGGTAAAAATGGAAGGTGCGTCACACAATCCTATCGCCACCATCATGTTTCAGCTTAACGGGGAAAAAAAGATCATGCTCAACTATGCAAAGCTGAGGGTCATTGAGTAAATAAATTATAATTTTTTGGCGTAGTATAGAAGCCGCCCTTTTTCTCCAAAAACAAATTCTTTACCATCGGCTTTGTATGTGCTGAACTCCCAGGTATGCGTATCTGTTATAACTAGGATATTGTCTTTTCCGAAAATAATTTTACAAGGCAATGATTCTGTGAGATCAGATTTGTAGAATGCCACTTCCCCATCGGCAGAACCGAGCACTTCACTACGCATGATTTCAATTGATTTAATAACAAACGCTTCTTCAGAAACAGAACCGGCCATTGCCTGCCTGCGGTAGACAGTCCATTTTCCTTCAATGTTCCGCGGTTCAATATTTACAGGCGTGTTAACCGTATCGGCAGCAACTGTTTCCTTGCCAAAAGTCTCAAAATAAAAACGTTCGGTTTTGTGGAGTTCCTTAATGTACTCGCCATCGTCGAGCTGGAGTTTCGATGTGTCGGCATATTTTACTGTAAATTCATCCCCTGCCGCCAGCAAAATATTGGGGGCTTCTATTTGTGCGGTGCCTTTCATGCTCACCCGCATGCTGATGGCGTCCTTGATCTCAACTTTATCGTTTACGAATTTCATCAGCAAAGTATCGGTGAATTCCACGCTTTCTTTCGACTTGGAAGTAATACGCTTTACCTCCTGCCAGCGGCCCTGGAACTGCGCCAGGTAATATAAGGCTTCCAGCTGTTTGGGTTGGCCGGAAGGCGATGCGCCTCTTCTTTTTATCTTTTGTTGCCCTTGGGCCTCCAAAATAGTCCCTACAAGGATAACAAACACGATTATTAGCTTTAACTGACGCATGTTCCAAAGTTTTAATAAAAGTAGAACTTTTGTGAATGTTCTGCCCACTTGAATGTCTGAGATAAGTAAATTTTCGAAATCAGAAATTTTAGCAGGCATTTAGGCGGTTTGAAACCCCAAACCCCACGTTTTTAGGCCGGAAAAGTTATTTTTGTAATCTATAATTTCAGTTTATGATAAAGACAGGAAACCCGGTGATCAGCATTTACACAGAAATGACACCCAATCCCGAGACCATGAAGTTTGTGGCCAATAAGTTGCTGTATCCTGGAAAGAGCATCGATTTCCCAGATGAAGCGAGTGCAAAGCCATCTCCGCTTGCACAACAATTGTTTAGCTTTCCCTTTATCAGGTCGGTTTTTATCGCCAGCAATTTTGTTACGCTTACAAAGACCAGTGAAACGGAAGACTGGCAGGATGTAATCCCAACAGTTAAACAATTTTTGAAGGAATACCTCGAAGAAGGCAAGGCAGTTGTAAATGAGGAAGACATTGCATCTATGAAACCTGAGAGCAGCAACGAAGTATCTGCCGATGACGATGATGTGGTGAAACGTATTAAGGAGTTGCTTGAGAATTATGTTAAACCTGCAGTTGAAATGGATGGAGGGGCCATTCAATTTAAGAGTTATGAAGATGGTAAAGTGAACCTGATGTTACAAGGAAGTTGCAGTGGTTGCCCCTCATCTATGATAACACTTAAAGCCGGTATTGAGGGAATGATGAAAAGAATGATTCCTGAAGTAAAAGAAGTGGTAGCAGAAGCGGAGTAGGCGCACTATAAAATTTGGTTAATATCAGAGCATTCCCAACAGAATGCTTTTTTTATGGATTTCTTTGAAATACCTTTCATGGATGAAATACCTGGGCCCGCTGTTGTTCGCTCTACTTTGTATTCTGGCTTTCATGTATGCACAGATGAGTGATGTGGAAATACGTGCACTTAAATCGGGCAACATGAACCCAGATACCAGTTATGTATACTGGTTACCCTTTGCCAGCGGATCTAAATACCTACTTGCCCAGGCATATAACAGCAAGATGAGCCATCAACATGAATTGGCGCTGGATTTTAAAATGAAACCTGGCAGAAAAATTTGTGCAGCCAGGGATGGTGTGGTAGAAGCAGTAAAAGAAGACAGCAATGAAGGGGGGATGAAAAGTGAATACCTGAGCAAAGGCAACCATGTGATCATACGCCATGCTGATGGAAGTGTAGCCATGTACTGGCATTTGCGTTACCATGGGGTATTGGTTTCTATTGGCGATTCTGTTTATAAGGGCCAGCACATCGCATTCAGTGGCAATACCGGGTACAGTGCATTCCCACACCTTCATTTCCAGGTGCAGGATAAATATGGGCGAGACCTGGCTACCCGCTTTTTTACATCCAGGGGTACCCGTTACCTTCGTCCAGCCAAATGGTACCGTTCGCTGCACCCCCAATATTAAAAGCCGGTCCCCGTTTTTATATTTAAATTACCGGCCAATACATGACCGCAACACAAATATGGAATGAATTCCTGGGCAATATCCGCCAAACCCGCTGGCAGGAATGGGTGAGTACCGTTATGCAGGTAGCCAGCGTATGGTATGCCCGCAAAAATCATGTACTGGTATATCCAACCGGGATCGTAGGGGTGTTGCTGGCATTTTATGTTTATTATTTTTTATCTGCCCCGCCATTGTATGCGGATGCCTTGCTCAATATTTACTATTTTTTTATGAGTGTATATGGTTGGAATAACTGGGCCCAAAAGAAAGGTAACGGATATGTATACCCGATTAGCTGGTGCAGCAGCAAAGAACTTTTAAATGGCATTCTTTTGTGTGCCGGTTTTTGGCTGCTGATCTATTTTTCATTGGTCAAATTAACTGATAGCAATACCCCGGTGTTGGATGCATTGGTATCGGCATCGGCAATCACCGCTATGTGGTGGATGGCAAAAAGAAAGATCGAGAACTGGCTGGCCTGGATTTTCTCTAACCTCGTAGCCATACCACTTAATTTTTATAAACATTTTATGCTTTTTACTTTGATGTATGTTCTATTCCTGCTGTTGGCCTGGATGGGATTTACGGCTTGGAAAAAGCTGGAGAAAAAACAAATAATTTCACATGGATAAACCCCATACCTATTGTACCGTAATTGCCACCATGAAAGAGGGCGACCGGGAATTGCATACCGAATACCACGACCATCAGTACGGCTTCCCTATTGAAGATGACAGGGAATTGTTTTGCCGGCTTATCCTTGAGATTAACCAGGCTGGACTTAGCTGGACGACCATTTTGCGGAAGCAGGATAGTTTCAGAAAGGCATATCATGAATTTAATATTAAAAAAGTTGCATCTTATAAAGAAATAGATGTAGAACGTTTGCTCAATGACCCGGGTATCATCCGAAACAGGTTAAAAGTGCAAGCTGCTATCAGTAATGCACAAACGATACTAGGTTTGCAAAAGCAATTTGGCTCCTTTAAACAATGGCTCGATGCACACCACCCGTTGAGCAGGGAGGAGTGGACCAAATTATTTAAAAAAACATTCCGGTTTACAGGAGGGGAGATTGTGAATGAATTCCTGGTGAGTACCGGGTACCTTCCGGGGGCGCATGATGCCAATTGCCCTGTATACAAGAAGATGATTAAATCCAAGCCAGCGTGGAACCAGCGATTAAAAAAATAGTTGCCATAGGGCCTGAATCAACCGGAAAAAGTACAATTTGTACTCAATTGGCTGTGCATTTTGGTACCAGATGGGTACCCGAGTTTGCAAGGGAATATTTGCTGAAGCACGGCAATCAATATACCTATCCAGATTTGTATACCATTGGGAAAGGCCAATTGCAAATTGAAGACGACGTGATTGGCCAGATGCAGGCTGATCAAAACCTGATCGGCAATAAAGCACACCCGCTTTTTATTGACACCGATTTATATGTAATTAAAGTTTGGGGCGAATTTGTTTTTGATAATTGCGATAACAGGATACTCAATGAAATCGTTCGGCGCAGTTACGATCTATACCTGCTTTGCAACCCCGACCTCCCCTGGGAAAAAGATGAATTGAGAGAATATCCCGATTATGCATCGAGGGAACGGTTGTACCATTATTATAAAGACCTATTGGTTAACCAAGAGGTTCCCTGGCTGGAAATCAAAGGCAATCATCAGCAACGTTTACAAACAGCCATTGAGGCAGTAAATGCATTACTGTAAGAGTGCTTTGATTTCTGGGTCGCCATCGAGGTTGTTCATCTGGCGTACAATGCGTGCCGACCGGGCAGCAACATACCTGTGCAGAGGTTTTACTGTATATTTTTTTGGGTTTGGCAAGCAGGCGGCAATCATGGCAGCTTCCTGCCGGGTGAGCGCTTTTGCATCTTTGTTAAAATAAGCACGTGCAGCGGCCTGCACACCAAAAATACCCCTTCCCATTTCTGCCACATTCAGATAGGTTTCCAATACCCTTTTTTTAGACCAGAGTTTTTCAATCATGAAAGTAAAATATACTTCCAGGCCCTTTCTGAAGTATCCACCGTGCTGCCAAAGAAATACGTTTTTGGCTGTTTGCTGGCTGATGGTACTGGCCCCCCTTTTGCGTTTATGCGTTTTATTGTAGGCGATGGCTTTTTTGATTGCAGTGGTATCAAAACCTTCATGCTCGGGGAAAAGTTGGTCTTCTGATGCAATCACAGCGAGTTTGATGTTGTCGCCCATATCTGCATAATCAATATAGTCCCTTTTTAAGCCGTTGCCTTCTGCTGCATTTACGAGTTGTGTAATGGTGATGGGCGGGTTTACCCAGCGGCAAATGATGATGTATAACAGTTGCCCGATAAACATCCAAAGCAGGATTTTCTTCGTGATACGCCACCATTTTTTTGGTTTACTATCGGTCATGGGTAGTAGTTAAGTAGATCAGGGTTTGCTGAGATTAATATATTCGATGCGATAATTTTTTTTGCCAATAACGATGCCTTTGCTTCCCGATTTACTGAGAAAATAGCCAACAACCCCCAGGCCTGCAGCAGCACCCATCAATTCTGGGCTGAATTTATCACGGTCGGCAATGTAAACGACCCCGCTCGCAAGTGTTAGCAGGATTCCCCCTCCCAGTAGTGCCGACCCGCTGCCCCTAAGATTGAATCCTTTCTGCGGTTTCCCGATACTAAGTATTTCTTTGAAATGATAAGCATAGCGGTAACTTCCCAGTGTATCAAGCACATAAAAGCCAAATTGCGTTACCATGTTTTGTATGATAAATTCCTGTACATACAACGTGTCGTTGCTTATTTTACTGATCAGCGCATTTTTATATCCACCCCGCTGTGTTACAAACTCAATTTGGGTTCCTGCATAAAAGGACTTTATTGTTTTGCCTTTTTTCTTTAAAACAATAAAATCTGCAGTCTGGCTAAAACTGCAGATGCACAACAACGTTAGTATGGCGGCGAAGCAACTACGCATCTGATGTTTTTAAGATTCGCTCATCGAGCTGTACAATACCCCTATCAATAAAGCAACGCCAAAAGCCAGGAATAATAAACCCGAAATCTTATTGATAATCGTAATGTTTCGGTCGTTCAGTTTTTTTCTGAGCTTTCCGGCGAGGTTAATCTTGAGAATATCGGCGCTCATATTTAGTATGATACAAATAGCAAAAATAACAACCCGCTGGTTGAATGTATTAGACAGTGATTTGGTGGCAGCAGCAAACCACAATGCAATCACCCCCGGATTGAGCGTATTGATCAGAAAACCTGTAAGGAAAAGTTTTGCATGGGTGGTGCCGGCAATCCTTACGCCTTTGTCGAGTTCATCTTTGGTATGGTATTTTTTGAAAAAGAGATAAAAGATGCCCAGGCTGATCAGGAATATCCCTCCGGCAATACCAATCGATTTTTTATAAACGATCAAAGCACCGAGTAAATCTCCAAATACATTTGCAGTTAATACCCACAGGATATCACTGAGCCATACGCCTGCAATAAAATAAAAGGCGCTGGAAACACCATAGTTGATGCGCAGCTTGATGATGGTGAATATTACAGGGCCAACAGAAAACACGAGTGCCAGCCCCAGCAGTAGTCCAGATATAATGGCATCTGTCATGCAGCAATAATTTGCAGAAAAATAAAGTGATCAATTTAATTTGTGACACTCAGTTCAAGGAACCGTTGCCATTCTTCGAGCATTTTCCCCTTCAAAACCCTGGGAAACTTGTGTTGTCAGCCCACTTTGCCCTTCGATTTCATGAAGTCCATAAAAATCTGTTCAGGTAAAACTTCCACTTCTACTGCTTTTAACGCATGCCTTCGCTCCACTTCGTAATCATCATTCAGTAATTTCAGTTTTTCGTCTATTACTGGTGCAAGTTGTGAACCCTTGATATGGTCATCTGTTGCAATATACCACTTGTGTGCAAAGAAGTTACCGTGAGGTATACCCGCAACTGTAAATTCAGGGATGTCTACATTCAGTTCCTCGGATGCCATTTCAATGGCTTTGTTCATATTGTCTACACTCAGGTGTTCGCCAACAAGGCTCAGGAAATGCTTGGTACGGCCAGTAATGATGATTTCGTTTTTTTCTTTGTCTACCAGCCTCACTGTATCGCCAATTGCATATCTCCATGCTCCGGCATTGGTGCTTATTAAAATAGAATAATCTTTGTTTTCTTCAATTTCGTGAATCATGTACACTTCTGGGTCTTCTACCATATTCCCATCGCTATCGAAGTTGTGGTCATCAAAAGGTACAAACTCAAAGAATATGTTGTTATTCAGCGCCAGTTGCATGCCCCTTGTGTCTTGCCGGCTCTGATAGGCCAGGAAGCCTTCGCTTGCCAGGTAAGTTTCAATATAAGTGAGGGGCTTTCCGAGCAGTTTTTCAAACCCTTTCCTATAAGGTTCCATTGCAACACCACCATGTACATAGAAAGCCAGGTTGGGCCATAACTCATGGATATTTTTCAATTTGTAACGCTCAATAATTTTTTCGATACAAAGTTGTAGCCATGCAGGTACCCCTACAATGAAACCTATATCCCAGTTAGGGGCCTGTTCAACAATTTCGTCGAGCTTTTTAGCCCAGTCCTTTTCCCGGGCAATTTTTTTTCCCGGTTTATACAATCCTAGCCCTAAAAACCAGAAAGGGATATTTTTTTGCTGAATACCGCTGAGGTCGCCGGCAAAATAGGAGGGGCCTTTTTGCAGTTGTGTACTTCCGCCCAACATCAGCCAACCCTTACCGATAGAACTTTTGGGAACATTATCGTACCGGGCCAGGCTTAATAATTGTTTAAAGCTGGTGATGGTATTGCTGCGAATAAGTTCTTTAGTAATGGGAATATATTTGCTGGATGCTTCACTGGTTCCGCTGCTGAGCGCAAAATATTTAATCACGCCCGGCCAGCATACATCCGGGGTTCCTTCCAGTGTCTTGTACCACCAATCCTGGTATAGTTTATCGTAATTGTAAGTGGGAACCATTTGCTGGAACTTTTTACCTGGATGGCGGCTCAGCAAAATCTCATCAAACTTATACTTCTGTCCGAATTGAGTAAAACGGGCTTTTCGAAGGAGTTTTTTCAACACCCTGATCTGTTGCCTTCGGGCATCACTTACCGGCAGGTTCAGGGCCCTGGCAATGGTAGCGGGAAGCTTGATATCGAAAATGGCCATTAACTAATTGGTTCTAAGGGCAAATATACTTAATCGCTTCGCTTTATAAAGCCAAAAAGTACAAAAGGTTTGATTGGGTGAACGAAAGGGAAGATAAACAAAATCTCTAATAAGCCGTATTTGGCCACCAGTAAAATGACAGTGAGTTTATTTGCAAAAAATGGCTACGTTTGCCACTCTAAAAACCGAAAGATCATATGAAGAAATTATTCTTATCACTGGTGCTTGTATCGTGCCTTTTTAGGGCGAAAGCAGACGAGGGTATGTGGTTACCCATGCTTTTAGGACAGCAGGTGTACAACGACATGGTTAAAAAAGGATTGAAATTAACCAAGGAGCAGCTGTATTCAATCAATAAAGCGTCGCTGAAAGATGCGATTATTATTTTCGGCGGTGGATGTACCGGCGAAATTGTGAGCAGCCAGGGCCTTATTTTCACCAACCACCACTGTGGATATGCCGCTATCGCAGATGCCAGCAGTGTAGAGCACAACTACCTGCGTGACGGTTTTTATGCATCCAGCAAGGACAAAGAAATTAAGACCAACCTCACGGTACAATTCCTCGAACGCATTGAGGATGTAACCAGCCAGGTAGAAGAAGGGCTGAAAGGATTGGCATGGGCCGACCGGGTAAAAAAGTTGCAGGAAGTATACAAAGGAATTACGGATAAAGTTGCCGATAAAGACAAAGGGATCAATGCCCGCGTATATAGCATGTTTAAGGACAACCAATACCTCATGTATGTATACAAAACTTACAGGGATATCAGGCTGGTGGGCACACCACCCGAAAGTGTAGGTAAGTTTGGGGGCGATACCGATAACTGGGAATGGCCACGCCATACGGGTGATTTCTCCATTTTCAGGGTATATGCCGGTAAAGATGGCAACCCTGCCGAGTATAGCGCTGAAAATGTTCCATTAAAACCAAAACATTTTTTACCTGTGAGCCTGAAAGGGATCAAAGACGGTGATTATGCAATGATCTATGGATACCCCGGCAGCACCAACCGTTATGAGAACAGTTATGGTATCAAACTGAAAAATGACATTGAGAACCCTTCCCTGGTTCGTTTAAGGGACATGCGCCTGAAATACATGCACGAACAAATGGTAAAAGACCCGGCTGTTAAATTGAAGCTTGCTTCAGACTATGCCGGTATTGCCAATTACTGGAAGTTCTTTGATGGGGAAACTAAACAGCTCACCAAGTTCAATACGTACGGACAAAAGCAGGAATTCGAACAAAAGTTCAGCACCTGGGCCAAGGGTAAACCGGCGTATGAAAATATTTTTACCGATTACCAGAAAAATTACGCTGAGTGGACCCCTTATGCCAAGCACCGCCAGTACTTACGGGAAGGCATACTCGGTTCCCCGCTGGCCGCCTACGCATCTTCCCTGATGGGGCTCGAGAATGCAATCCTGAAAGCAGGAAATACGCCTGCCGATATTAAAAAAGCAGCAGATGCTGCCAATGGAGCAAGAAAGAATTTCCTGGAATCGGAAGACCTTCCCAGCGACCAGAAAATCCTGGCCGGAGTTGCGCAGGCTTTTTATAATGACATTGATAAGAGCCAGCACCCGATTGGTTTCTTCGATAAAATTGCAGCTTTTGGTGATTTGCAGGATGAATCAACTTTTAAAAAGTGGGCAGCAGATGTATTTGCCAAAACCATGATCCTCGACAGTGCAAAATGGAATGCTTTTATCGCGAATCCTGATGCGGTTGCTTTACAGGCAGACCCTGCTTTTGATTTTGCAAGTTCTTTTGTAAAAAATTACAATACCAAGTATGCGCCTTTGTTCACTGCATTCAACAACAAAAACAATGAACTCGGCCGCAGTTATATGAAAGGTATCATGGAAATGAATCCTGCAGCTGTAAATAAAATGTATCCCGATGCTAATTTCAGTATGCGTGTAAGCTATGGTAATGTAAAAAGTTACCGTCCGCGTGATGCTGTTTTTTATGATTATGTAACTACGTCAAAAGGGATCCTTGAAAAATATGTTGCCGGGGATTATGAATTCGACCTGCCCGCAAAGCAAGTTGAATTGCTGAAGAAAAGGGATTTCGGACAATACATTGATAAATCACGCAACGACCTCGTGGTGGGATTCATTACTACCAATGATATTACCGGTGGAAACAGTGGTAGCCCTGTTTTAGATGCGAAAGGGAACCTGATTGGGCTTGCTTTTGATGGTAACTATGAGGCATTGAGCCATAAAATTGCTTTCGACAAAGACCTCAACCGTACCATATGTGTGGATGTACGTTATGTATTGTGGTGTGTAGATAAGTTGGGTGGTGCAAAAAACCTGATCGACGAATTGGTACTCGTTCGATAATGATGTGTTTATAAATAATAAAAAGGCCGTCGGCAATATTGCTGACGGCCTTTTCTTTTCCTGGCTATACTTACTTATTAAAAAAACCTCCTTCGGGCAATACTGGTACGCTGGTTGCGCTGGATATTCCATAAGTCGGCTGTGCAAAATGTTTTTACAGGCACCGCCTGAAATCCGGTTGCGATGGTTTCTTTTACTTCTGATGCCAATTGGCGAAGTACAGTTTTACTTAATGGGTTGATGAGTGTTGTTGTGTTCGTTTTCATGACTTTTAAATTATAATGTTTTATAAATGTTGATGGTTTTTGATATTCCCTCATTGACAGCACAAAACTAAGGATAAAATTAGTACTATGCAAAACATAATACTATTTAATTTATAGTAATCGGCATAATTTAAGTCCACATATTTACTATTGAATATTGTAAATCAATATTTTATAATCTGATTGAACTGCCTTATTCATCATTCATGGGATTGTATGAATGGTAATTGGAGGGGATAGATGGAGTTTTTTTAAGGAAGGGTTATGGTTATATCACCTTATTTTTCGATTACACTAAACGGCGCAATTTTATTTTCCTGTCTGCCGCCATTACATTTTAACATACGCATCTCCTCTTTTATGATTTAATTATGAAATTCTTCGTAGATGTGGTTCCTGCTGCATTTGAAGCCAAAAATATGATTGGTTGAAAACTGAGATTTGCCATTCAGACAAAATCGGCTGTATTTAATATGTACTCATCAAGAATCGCTTGACTTCCTTTATCTGGCAGGTTAGTTTTGAAAATAGTTGTCAGTAGCCAGGCAACATTTTATTCACCAATTAAAAGTATAGACATGAAAAAAACAACCATTGCCATGGCAGCGATCCTGCTGCTTGGTACCACCGCATTTGCTGCAGAAGCATCCCCTCACAAAAAATCTCCGGCCGTTGCCAATCTTGAAAACAATGTTACATGTTCGATTCCGTTGAACGATACTGCCAACAGAAAAAAAGTGGAGTTCAGTGCATTGCCCGCGAATATTCAGTATGCTATCAAAAACCAGTATGCCAATTTTGAGCCTGTGAACCCTGTTGTCGTTTTACAAGCCGAAGGCATGAGTTCTTATTATCTCAGTGTAGAAAACGATCATAAAACGATTGACCTAAGCTGCAGTTCTGATGGAGAGATTGTTGTATTGGGCAGCCGTAAGAAGAGCAGGCAATAAGTACATCTCATGTGGTATTTATTGCGGAGCACAGGAAGCAGGGATCCTGTGCTTTTTTTATTTTTAGTATGCGGTCCTTCTGATTCTGTGAAATAGCAAAAAGACTATTTTTGTGCCCTAAAAATATACAACATGAAGAAGGGACCTGTTTCGGAATATATTCAACATCATTACAGGCATTTTAATGCGGCTGCTTTGATGGATGCGGCGAAAGGATATGAAACGCATATTCTTGAAGGAGGTAAAATGATGGTTACGTTGGCCGGTGCGATGAGTACGGCTGAGTTAGGATTGAGTTTTGCTGAAATGATCAGGCAGGATAAAGTTGCTATCATCAGTTGTACCGGCGCCAATCTTGAAGAGGATATCATGAACCTGGTTGCACATAGCCATTACAAGCGGGTGCCCAATTACAGAGACCTCAGTCCGCAAGACGAATGGGACCTTTTAGAAAATCATTACAACCGGGTAACAGACACCTGCATACCCGAAGAAGAAGCATTCAGGAGGTTGCAAAAGCATATCCATCAAATATGGAAAGAAGCGGATGAAAAAGGGGAGCGTTATTTTCCGCACGAGTACATGTATAAAATGTTGCTGAGTGGTGTATTGGAGCAGTACTACGAGATTGATCCAAAAAACAGTTGGATGCTGGCAGCCGCCCAAAAAAATATTCCCATTGTTGTGCCGGGCTGGGAAGACAGCACTATGGGAAATATCTTTGCTTCTTATGTAATTAAAAACGAGATCAAGGCCAGTACCATGAAAAGTGGTATTGAGTACATGGTATGGCTGGCCGACTGGTACCGCAATAATTCTTCGGGTAAGGGTGTTGGTTTCTTCCAGATTGGTGGTGGTATTGCCGGTGATTTTCCTATTTGTGTAGTGCCGATGATGTACCAGGACCTCGAATGGCACGATGTTCCTTTCTGGAGTTATTTCTGCCAGATCAGTGATTCCACCACTTCATATGGTTCTTATTCAGGTGCTGTTCCCAACGAAAAAATTACCTGGGGGAAGCTCGATATCAATACGCCTAAATTCATTGTAGAAAGTGATGCAACGATCGTAGCGCCGCTCATTTTCGCCTGGATACTGGGATGGTAATAACAAATTTGCGAATAAAAAAAGCCGGACGATCGAATCGTCCGGCTTTTATGTTGATGAGGGTATGAACTACCTCGTAGCTGTAGGTATCGGCTTGTCCCTTACCAGCATTTCATTTCTGTTGGCCATTTCCCAGGCAGTGTAAAATATCATTTGCGCCCTTTTTTCAAACAGGGGCCAGTTGATCCATTCTATATCATCCGTAGGCTTGTGATAATCTGCTTTTAACATGCCATCGTAAAAAAACAATACGGGTACCCCTTTTCGTGCAAAATTGTAATGATCGCTTCTGAAATAAATACGATGAGGGTCGTTGGGGTCATCGAATTTGTAATCAAATACAAGTTTCGTATAAGCGTTATTGGTAGTTTCACTGATGGCCGGAAGGTCTGAGCTGATTTTATCGTGGCCCACTACATACACATAATTCGCACTATCGGGTGTTTTTCTTTCTGTATCAATCCTTCCGATCATATCTGTATTAAGATCCACAGATGTTTTTTCGAGCGGGAAAATTGGGTGGTCGGAATAATATTCACTTCCCCACAAACCTTTTTCTTCCCCGCTCACAGTCATGAACACCACTGTCCTTCTTGGGCCATTTCCTTCTTTTTTGGCTTTCATAAATGCCTCGGCCATTTGTATGACGGCTACTGTCCCACTTCCATCATCATCTGCACCATTGTAGATTTTACCATCGCGAATGCCAAGATGGTCATAGTGTGCAGTGAGGAAAACATATTCATCTTTTTTGTCGCTTCCTTCTACCACCCCTATCACATTGCTGGCTTCAATGGTGCTGGTATATTTTTTAAATTCAACCACCAATGGTTTGTTTATATCAATAGCCTGCTGCGGGAGCAATCCGCTTTTTGCAAGAGAGATGAGGCTGTCGCTAACAAGTTTTTTTGCAAGTGTGTGCGATAATTGAATGTGATTTACTACAGCGGTTGTTTTGGGCGCAGGTGGATAGTATACATTTGTTTTTTTTGCCTGGTCGGCCATGCGTTGGGTAAAAGATTCCTGTGCCGGATTTACTACCAATGCAGCAACGGCGCCTTTTTCTGCTGCCACTTGTAATTTTTTTTGAAGCCCCGGAAATGACCATGCTGAAACTTTTCCTTCGGGATGAATAAAATATTTCCCATCTTTTTTAGGTTCCCCCAGGAAAAAGAGTACTGTCTTGCCTTTTACGTACACATCTTTGTAATTGGAGTATGCCGGGTCATCGATGCCATACCCAACAAAAACGATGTCGTTGCTTTTGATCGTACCCGATTCGTTTTGGATCAGTGGAATAATAAAATCAGTGCCAAACACCTGTTTTTCTTCATCAATGCTTAGGCTTGTATTTACCAGGCTGTCTATTTGAAGCGGATAAAATTGTTGAAACCCTTTTAGCTGTTCGGGGAATGTTAGTCCGAGTAATTTAAACTGGCTTTCAATATAAGCGGCGGCTTTCCTTTGACCGGCAGTGCCTGTTTCCCTACCTTCCATTTCATCGCTTGCAATAATGGTAAGGTGTTTGCGAAGGTTTTCACTGTTAACAATTTTGGCATATTCTGCCGGGTTGGATTTTTGTGCATGTACCGGCATTGATAAAGACAGCAAAACAATGCCTTGCAGGAAGCAATTTTTCATCTATTCAATTATTTAATAATAGTTGTAAAATAGTGAATCTGCGAAAGGGGGGCGCAGTCATTTGTATGAATGGCAAACAGCAGGGAATATCTCAAAGATCATCTGCCAGTAATCTTCGCTACCCTGTTGCTATGCCTGCCACCTTCAAATGCCGTATTCATAAATACATCGAGCATTTTTTCGGCATCGCCATCCCGTACAAACCGGGCTGGTATGCATAAAATATTTGCATCATTGTGTTTACGTGCCAGTTCGGCCAGTTCTTCCCCCCAACAGATGGCTGCCCGAATGCCTGCATGTTTATTGGCAGTGATAGCAACGCCGTTGGCACTGCCACATAACAAAATGCCAAAAGCAGCTTCGCCATTTTCTACAGCGCTCGCCACAGGGTGTGCAAAATCGGGGTAATCTACCGAATCCTTATTGTAAGTGCCGAAGTCGTTGTAAGCCATGTTTTCACCTTCCAGAAAAGAAATCAGGTCTTCTTTGCAATCGAACCCGGCATGGTCACAGCCGATGGCAATGGGTTTATTTTTATCGAATACGTACATGGTTCACTGTATTGGTGGAATAAAAAATGCTTATATAAAATACTATGGTAAAGTTAGCCTGTTTGATGCAGCACTAACTCCATTCTTTTTCTTTTTTTGCTGTTTGTTTATCTACACGTGCGGTGATAAAAACACTCAATTCGTATAAGATCAACAGCGGAATGGCCACGATCAACTGGCTGGTCCAGTCGGGGGAAGGTGTGATAATTGCTGCCAAAATGAGAATGATCACAAAAGCATATTTTCTGTAAGTGCGAAGGAAGGGGGCAGAAATCAATCCAATTTTAGCCAGCACAAATGCCAGTACAGGCAATTCAAATGCAATACCACATCCCAGTACTATGTTATTGAGTGTATCAATATAATCATCGAGTGTGGGCATGTATTTATAGGCACCCACCGTTCCCAGGGTAAAATTGGCGAGAAAATTAAAGGTGAATGGGGCCAGTATAAAATACCCGAATGCTGCCCCGGTAAAAAAACACAAAGACACCCAAATAATACTACCTCTTGAGTACCTGATTTCTTTTTGTGACAATGCCGGCTTTATAAACTTCCAGAGTTCCCAAAACAGGTAAGGAAAAGCAAGGATGAGCCCACCGATCATTGCAATTGATATGGCCGACATAAATGGGCCGCTGATGGTGTTACCCTGAAGGGGGATTTCAACAGGTGGCATACAGAGCGCATCCCCTAAATGCAAATAATGACTGAAGTCGCAAAGCATTCCGTAGGTAACAAAACTGGAGTGAGCCGGGGCGTAAATGATGTGATCGAAAATCCAGTCGATTTTAATGAAAATAGCAATTACTGCCACCAACCAAACAATCAGCGCACGAACGATGTGCCACCTGAGTGCTTCCAGGTGGTCCATAAAACTCATCTCTGCCTGGTTTTCACCGGCTGCTGATAGTTTAAAAATCGATCTCCTTTTTTCAGTAGTATCGGCCAATGACTGAAGATTTGGGTGCAAATGTACTATACTATTATGAAGCACTGCATAATAGATGGTAAACAGAAAGGGATTAAGAAATAATATCGATGAAAAAGAGAAGCCCCTGTAGAAACAGGGGCCGTTTACCAAAACTAACTGCTTATGAGAAAATTGAAATTTATTGTTTGTGTTCTGTTATTGATATGGCAAACAGGATGCCAAAAAAAAATCTCTTTTGTTAATAATATGCCAACAATCAATAGATCGTTTACTTATTAAAACGTTTAATCAGGTATAACAAAAAAGGCAACAGAAAGTTGCCTTTGATCATAAATAAGTATGGTAAAAATTACTGTTGTGTAGTGAGTTTTTCGGCATTTTCTGCAAACTGCAGTGCATCAATGAATTCCTGTACTTCTCCATTAATAACAGCATCCAGATTGTACACCGTAAGCCCAATGCGGTGATCGGTTACCCGTCCCTGGGGGTAGTTATACGTACGTATTTTTGCGCTTCTGTCGCCGGTACTTACCAGGCTTTTTCTTTGCCTGGCAATGGCCTCTTCCGCTTTTCTAACTTCCTCATCGTATAATTTGGTACGAAGCATATCCATGGCTTTTTCCCTGTTGGCGAGCTGGCTTCTTTCTGTTTGGCATACGACAACAATACCGGTTGGTTTATGAGTTAAAAACACTTTTGTTTCTACCTTGTTTACATTTTGTCCGCCTGCTCCACCACTTCGGGCCGTTTCCATTTTTACATCGCTTTCTTTCAGTTCAAAATCAACCTCATCTGGCTCGGGCATCACTGCCACGGTGGCAGCGCTGGTGTGTACACGTCCGCTACTTTCGGTATCGGGTACCCTTTGTACCCTGTGTACGCCGCTTTCAAATTTGAGGGTGCCATACACATCATCTCCGCTAACTTCCACCTGTACTTCTTTGTAGCCTCCAACGGTTCCTTCGCTTTCGCTGAGGATGGTGGTTTTCCACCCTTTTTTCTCGCAGTATTTCAGGTACATTCTCAGCAGGTTGCCTGCAAACAGGGAAGCTTCGTCGCCACCGGTGCCAGCCCTGATTTCGAGGATGGCATTTTTTTCATCGAACGGGTCTTTCGGGATCAGCATATTGCGGATTTCCTTTTCGATCTGATCTCTTTTTTCTTCTAATTCGGGTAGTTCGGTTTTCGCCATTTCCCTCATTTCCTCATCATCAGTATACAATACCTCTTTATTGAATTCAATATCCTCCAGCAATTTCACATAATTGTTGCGCACATCCACAATTTTTCCCAAACTGCGGTATTCTTTACTCATGGCACTGAATTTCTTGTTGTCGCTCACAATTTCGGGGTTCGTGAGTGCTACCGCCAGCTGGTCAAATTTTGCCTTGATCGCATCCAGTTTATCTAACATAATGTACTTTTAATTTTCAGGGTTTATTACCCCTGTGCCGTGGCTGATAATGTTAGCAGGTTTTGAAAACATCAATTGGCCGGTACAGCGGGTGCAAATTTACACCATATCAACCAATCATCTTGTACAGAAAGCTTACAGCCAACTATATTTTCTCGGGATATGAGATTTTGCCGATGCCTGCTGTGCTTATTACTGATGAGTCGGGTAAAGTCATTGACCTTGTAGAGCCTTCACAGGCAGGCGATGGGATAGAATACCTGGAGGGGATCCTTTCGCCTGGCTTTATCAATGCGCATTGCCATTTAGAACTATCGCATTTGCGGTCGCAGATCGCCCGCCATACCGGCCTGGTTGATTTTGTAAGCCAGATTATTGCAACACGCCAGGGTGCCAATGAACTAATATATGAGGCGATCGGCCATGCTGAACAGGAAATGATCAATAATGGAATCGTTGCGGTAGGGGATATTTGCAATACGGATTATACGGTTCCGCAGAAAAAAAAGGAAAGGCTTTATTACCACAATTTTATTGAAGTGAGTGGTTTCCCGCCATCGGTGGCGGATATACGCTTTTCGAGGATCGAAAACCTTCTTCATGCGTTTACAGCCATCAGCAGCCATAACAGCATTGTGCCACATGCTCCTTATTCGGTATCGGAGAAGCTCATGCAAATGGTGGCCGGGTATCCCGGGAATAACCTGCTTACCATGCATAACCAGGAATCTGCTGAAGAAAACAGTTTGTTTACCAGTGGGAGTGGGGCGTTTATGGAATTGTACCGGCAACTCGGGATTGAAACAGGTTTTTTTAAAGCCCCGGGCATGAGTAGTTTACAATACATGCTTCCAATGTTTAAGCATTTCCGCCCATTGATCCTGGTACACAATGTTCATACGTCAGCAGGGGATATGGATTTTGCTAAAAAGTATTTTGAAAGTGAGCAGCAGCGGCTTTTTTTCTGTTTATGCCCCAATGCCAATCTTTACATTGGCGGGGAATTGCCTAATATCAAATTGATGATGGAGAAAGGGCTCAATATAGTTTTGGGTACCGATAGCCTTGCTTCCAATGATCAGTTGGATGTATATGCAGAAATGAAAACACTCCGTACGTATTTTCCCGATCTTCCATTAGCTACCATGCTTCAATGGGCAACCAGCAACGGAGCGGAGGCATTGGGCATTCTTGATAGGTATGGAAGTTTTGGAAAAGGGAAAAAGCCAGGGGTTTTGCTGTTGAGCGCCGATCAGGTAACCCGCATTTTATAACACTTCATGCAATACCTGTAAGGTTTTCAGTTGCCCGAAATCGGGTAAGTGAAGGGCATAATAATCCATGTATTTTAAGAGTAGTTCGCGGCGTATCACGCGGTTAAGTTTAATTTCACTCAACTCCCGGGGTTGCATTGTTTTCAGTAATTCTGCCGTGATCAGCGCAGGCATACCTGCTATGAAATGGGGATGGGAAGGCATGCTGCTGGTGAAATCGCCTTCTGCCAGGTCGAGATAAGTATTTTCTTCCAATGCCCCGGCTGGTGGGAGGCCATGCATTTTAAATCCAAAAAATTGCGGGAGTTGTATAGTAAAAAATAAGGGGATGTTTGCTGCAATTTGTTTGTCTGCCGCATCCAGTTGTTCTAATACGGCTTCGCAGAAATAAAACAGATCGGGATTGGGTTCTGGCTGCCTGAGGGTTTTCTGTAGTAATTCAACCATAAACAAGGCCATACTGTATTTCACCACATCTTCCTGTAAGTGCCTGTACAAAACAGCCCTGCTGCATTCTTTGATGCGTTGCAGGTTTTTTAATTCATTGTGATATACTTCCAGGTCGAGTAGATTGCCCGGTTGCAGCATGATGGATTTGCTACTGTTTTTTTTACTGCTTCTAGCGCCATTTACCATATAGGATTGTATGCCAAACAGCTCGGTAAAAATAGTTACCACCAGGCTGGTTTCGCCATATTTCACCGTTCTTAATACAATTCCTTTTGTTTTATGTGTCATTTTTATTGCCCCTTCTGATGATTAATGGCGCTGATTGTTACAAATGAACTTTCTTTGCAAAATTATCGCGAACCAACCATTTCAATAATAAATAAATATGTGGCATCGACTGGGGCAATTTGTGATCCGTAACCGGATGATTTTACTGATTTTTTTATTGGCCGGCACCGTAGTGATGGGTTATTTTGCTTCCAAAGTGAAGTTGAGTTATGAATTTGCCCGTGCCATTCCTACCAACAACCCTAAACACCAGGAATACCAGTCTTTCAGGAAGATTTTTGGTGATGATGGCAACCTCCTGGTGATAGGGGTGCAGGCGAAGGACCTGTTTAGCCTGGCAAAATTTTCGGCATACCAGCAATTGCACCAGGAATTGCGGTCCATCAGGAATGTAGAAGATATTATTAGTATACCCGGCGCCGTTAGCCTGGTGAAGGACAGTATAGAAGAGAAACTGCTGGCGAGAAAAATATTTGCCGAAAAAATGACTGAACAATCGGCGCTCGACAGTGCTGCAGCTGCATTTTTGAACCTGCCTTTTTACCGGTCACTGCTGTATAACCCTTCCACCCAGGCATACCTGATGGGTGTGAAGATCAATAAGGATTCGCTCAATTCGCCTGCCAGGGTACAAATTGTGGATGGCATCATGGCTGCCACAGAGCGTTTTGGGAAAGCCACAGGATACGAAATACACCTCAGCGGGCTTCCACTTATCAGAACGGTAGTGGCTACCCGCATCCAACAGGAAATGAAGCTATTCCTGATAGGGTCTCTTGCATTGAGTGTACTGATCTTGTTCCTGTTTTTCCGGTCGGTGAGCACTACCCTTATTTCACTGTCGGTGGTGCTGGTTGGTGTGATCTGGACGGTGGGTACCATTCATATCTGCGGCTATACGATTACGTTACTAACAGCGTTGATTCCTTCCCTGGTGGTGGTGATAGGGATACCCAATTGCATATATTTTATTAATAAATACCACAGCTCGTTCCTGAAAAGTACGGAAGCAGACCCGTTATTAAGGAAGCGCCAGTCGCTGGTAGATATGGTGAGTAAAATGGGCGTGGTTACCCTTTTCTGCAATATTACTGCAGCCATTGGCTTTGCAGTATTTGCCCTTACGAGGAGTGAGATACTGAAAGAATTTGGGGTGGTTTCGGGGATTAGTATCATGATCATCTTTGTGGTATCGTTTATTTTATTGCCGGCAGTACTCAGTTACCTTCCGGTGCCGGGCAAGCCACAATTAAAATACCTGGATAATAAGTGGATCGGACTTTTTCTCGGACGGGTGGAAGGCTGGGTTTTCGGGCATCGCAATACGGTGATAGCTGTTACGGTACTTTGTGTGCTGGTAGCCGTTGCCGGTATGATGAGGTTAAAATCTGTTGCATTTATTGTAGATGACCTGCCAAAAACCGATAAGATTTATACCGATCTCAAGTTTTTTGAAAAACATTTTAAAGGTGTAATGCCGGTTGAGATATTAATTGATACCAAAAAGAAAAATGGACTGGCTGGTACAAAGGCGCTGGCCGTATTTGAGAAAGTAGACTCCCTGTCGGCATATATCGCAATGCGCCCCGAAATGAACCGCCCACTTTCGGTAGCGGAGGGGTTAAAATTTGCCAAGCAGGGATTTTTCGACAATGATTCTACCCAATACCTGATGCCCAATGCATTTGACGGGGCATTTTTAACCGATTACCTCAAGCCTGGCAAAGACAAAGACCAGCAGCAAAACAATTTTTCAAGAATGCTCCGCTCATTTATGGATAGCAGCCGCAGGTATGCAAGGATGAGTGTTAGTATGGCCGATATTGGTACAGAACGGTTGCCGGCTGTATTGCAGGATATTGAGCGAAAGGCAAATCAGTATTTCGACAGCAGCCAGTACCGTGTTTCCCTAACAGGGACAAGTATTACATTCCTGGAAGGAAGCCGGTTTATTGTAAATGGGCTTAAGGAAAGTATCATCTGGGCATTTGTACTGATTGCCGGTTGTATGCTGTATCTTTTTAAATCATGGAGAATATTGCTGTGTTCCTTGATCCCCAATGTGGTTCCGTTAATTGTAACGGCAGGGATCATGGGTTGGGTTGGGGTTCCGTTAAAGCCATCAACCGTGTTGGTGTTTAGTGTGGCATTGGGGATTGCAGTTGATATTACCATCAGGTTTTTAGTGAATTACAGGCAGGAATTACCAATACATGATCATGATATTGCGCAAACAGTGAGGAGTACTGTTCAGCAAACCGGGTTAAGTATTATTTATACCTCACTGGTATTAACGGCAGGCTTTGTAATATTTTGTGCCAGTAGTTTTGGCGGCACATTTGCGTTGGGCTGGTTAACTTCCATCACATTATTTGTTGCCACCATTACCAACCTGGTATTGTTGCCAGTATTGTTGATTTTGTTCCATCCCTCTGGAAGATCAAAAGTCATTACAAAGTAAAAAAAACAACTATTGTTGACCGTTCTTATAGGAAATTCACAGTTCGTGCAGCATTGTTAATATTATTATTGTCACATCTTTTTAACATTTCGTTTCAACGGGGCTATATTTGTATATCTATAAATAAAACATGCATATGAGAAAAGTAATCTTAACCTTATTGGTTTCGATGGCATTCGTTTTAGGTGCTTATGCACAAAAAACCGTTAGCGGTAGAGTAACGGATGCCGATGGTAAGCCAATGGCCAATGTTTCAGTAATTGTAAAAGGTACCACAAAGGGTACCAGTACCGATGCCAATGGTAACTACAGCATCGAAGTGCCAGCGGGGGGTAAAGTCCTCGAATTCAGTTCTTTAGGATTTGAAACACAATCGCTTACGATTGGTAACAAAGTTGTGTTTTCTCCTTCTTTGGTTTCTTCTTCTGCAAAGGAATTGACAGAAGTGGTAGTAACTGGTATCAACAAGGTGAAAAAATCACAGTTTGCAGGTGCTGCAACTAAACTTGATGAAAAGCAAATTAAGAACCAACCTTTTGGTTCATTTGAACAAATGCTTCAGGGACGAGTTCCTGGTGTAACTGCATTATCAGGAAGTGGAGCGCCAGGTTCTGCTGCAAACATTATCATCAGGGGTTCCAATTCAATTCAGGGTGGCTCAGCTCCTTTATATGTAGTGGATGGTATTCCGATTGAAGCTTCAGTTTTTCAGGGATTAAATGCCAATGATTTTGCTTCAGTTGATATTTTAAGGGACGCTGCATCAACTGCATTGTATGGTTCAAGGGGTTCTGCTGGGGTGATCGTTGTAACTACTAAGAAAGGTGTTTCCGGAAAAATGAAATTTGGTTATTCTGGCCAGATGGGGGTAAAATCAAAACCTGAATTTGCTTTCAGGCCGATGAGTACTGCAGAGTTATTGAAAGCACAGGATGATTATGGGATCATTGTGGCTCAGGGTGACGCAACCTCTCCTACTGCCAATGATGCGAATATTCCAGGGTTTTACTATTCTCCCAACAATCCAAGATATGCAGCTTTATCTGCTGCTGAGAAAACGGAGAATTCACGTTTACTAGACTCTATTTCTAAAATTAATACCAATTGGGCTGACCAAATTTTTAGGAATGCAAATTTTAGTAACCACCAAATTACTTTGTCGGGTGGTACAGGGAAAACACGTTTGTACAGCAGCATTGCTCTGTATAATGAAGAAGGGATTACACTTCGTTCAGATATGAAGCGTATCACTGTAAGAAATAATATGGACTATGCGGATGATAAATTCTCTTTCTCATCCTCCTTAAATCTTGGTTACACCAAGCGTAACTTCCAGCAAACAACTGTAGGAAATAATTTGGGTAATCCCTTTCTTACATCTTCAGTAAATGTGCCTTATGCTAAAGTGTTTAATGAAGACGGATCGTACGCTACAGGTATTGGAAGTAAGTATTCTGCTGCAAACCAGCTGGATATTACAAAATATGATGAAAATTACAATGACCAGTTTAAAGGTACATTAGGTTTTACGGCCAGTTATAAAATAACTGAAAATCTCTCCGCTGCTGTAACCACCGGTATTGATTTCCGTGAAACGCAAAATACAAACTACGGAAGCAAATTGGCGTTTATCCGTGTTAGTTCTACCAGTATTACAGGAAGAGCAGGTTTTCAAACTGAAGGTTTAACCAGGTTTCTTCGTGGAGTAGTTCGGCCTTCTATTACTTATCGTAAAATGTTCAAAGAGAAACATGATGTAGAGGTCTCTGCTTATGGTGAATATATCCGTGAATTTAATAAGTTTTTCACAGGAACTGGTTTTGGTACAGATCCTAAGCGCCCTAATACGATGGCAGCTGTAACGCCAGGAAATGCTTCAAACCAACTTTTCCAAACTGTAACAGGTGCAAAATCTCAAAACTCACTGGTCTCTGGATTGGCAACGGTTCGTTATACTTATAACGGAAAATACACTTTCACAGGTTCTTACCGCCAGGATGGTTCATCTAAATTACCTGTTGCAACAAGGTGGCAGGACTTCTTTTCAGTAGGTGCTATCTGGGATGCAACTAAAGAAGACTTTTTGCGCAATAAACGAATGATTAATTTACTGAGGGTTAAACTAAGCTATGGGGGATCTGGAAATGCAGATAACTTCCCAGGAGGTGATTACCCATATCAGAATCAATACACTCAAGGTAATTACGGAGGATTAAATACAATTATAGCAAGTTATGCCGGAAATCCTGATATGCGTTGGGAAACCACTTGGGTTACAAACTTCGGTATTGACTTTGAGTTAGTTAACAGAAGGATTTATGGTGACATTAACTTGTATGATAAGACGACTAAAGACCTTTTCGTAGTGCAAAAGTTGGCTGCGCCTGGAGGCTTTGGAACAGGTGCTGAATTAAATATTAATGCAGGTAAATTAAGCAACAGAGGGGTGGAAGTTAATCTGAATGGGGAAGTTATTAGGAATGGTAAACTTGTGTGGACTGTCTTTGGAAATTTTGCTTATAATAAAAATAATGTAGTAAGTCTGGGAGGAGCATTGCCTTATGAAGATGGAACAGAATTAATTAAGGAAGGGTTGCCTTTAGGAACTCACTATGAAGTAAAATGGGCGGGTGTAGACGCTGCAACCGGGGCGCCACTTTACTTTGATATCAATGGCAATTTAACAACCAATTATAGTGCTGAAAACCGTGTACAGGATTTCGGTACATGGGAAGCACCCTGGAAAGGGGGGTTCGGTTCTACTTTACAGTTTAAAGGGTTTGATCTTTCTGTATTATTCAGTTGGCAGCGTGGCGCTACCAAAGTTGATAATATGGAATTCTTCCTTGAAAACCCCGTTGGTTTCCTGGCACTTGGTTACAACCAATCTTCCGATTTGAATTTCTGGAAAAAACCGGGAGATGTAGCCAGTACTGCCAGCCCACTTTATGGAACACAATTTTCCTCAAAAATTATTCATGACGCTTCATTTGTGCGTTTACGAGATGTGAAATTGGGATATACTGTTCCTAAGGCGAAACTTGAGAAAATTAAATTTGTTTCTAATGTCAACTTTTATGTACAAGGTTCAAACCTGTTTTTATGGACCAGATGGAGGGGAAGGGATCCTGAAGCAGGAGGAACCAATCTCAATTTAAGTGAGTTCCCTAACCCACGTACAGTTACTGCGGGTATAGACATTACATTTTAATTTATTAAAAGAGAATCAACAATGAAACAAACAAAATATATCGCTTACTTACTGGCCGCAGTTATGATGACCAGTAGTTGCAAAAAAGACCTGGATCAACAACCCACTGATACTTTTAGTGAGAGCAATGCCTTCCTAACTATGGATGACATTCAATTAGGTGCCAATGGAGCATTTGGTCGCTATGGCACTTACGCTAATGATATGTATGTTAGCGCACTTGTGTCTGACGAAGCTAAATTAGGAGCTGATAATTCGGGCCAGGGTGCTATCACTTACCGTTATCAATATGCTTCTGATAATACATCAGGCGGTGATGTAATTGGTGGTTGGGGTGGCTATTATACTATCATAGATCAGGTAAATCGAATTTTGCCTAAAATCCCAGTTGTAACCGGAACCCCAGAACAAGAACCCCGTAGAAACATCATCAAAGGGCAAATGTTAGCACTAAGGGCTATTGCTCATTTCGGGTTATTGCAGTCGTATTGCAAAAACTATGATCCTGCAGATACAAGGGGTGTTCCAGTGATGCTGGTATCTGATCCCCTGGCTAAGCCTGCCAGGAATACCATGGCAGAAGTAATGGGGCAAATTGAAGCTGATTTAATCGAAGCCAAAACTTTGCTGCCTGCGGTGACTTCTGCAGACTTTTCTGATACTGTGATGAACAGAATCAATGTGGCGGCATATCAAGCAAGGATTGCATTATACAAACGCGATTATGATAAAGCAATCACTTATAGTACCGAAGTAATCAGTTCAGGTATCAAACCATTGGTTTCTGGTCCTCAGTTCCAGGCCATTTGGACAGACGATACTGATAATGAAATCCTTTTCAAAATCAGGTATGAAACCAGTGCAGCTATTGGTTCACTTTGGACAACCACAGGAGGCAACGTTTATATTGCTCCTTCCGATAAGTTAATAGCATCTTATGATGCCAGTGATATCAGGTTGGCCACATATATCGGTACAAACGGTTCTGGAAATAAATACGTAAATAAGTTTTTCGAATCTAGCCGTGGTGGCCGTGTTGTTCACATGAAAGCATGCCGTACTGCAGAAATGTACCTGATCCGTGCAGAAGCTCATGCTAAAAAAGCTGCGCCAGATTTAACCGCAGGTGCCGCAGATTTGAATGCATTGCGTGCACAAAGGATCAGCGGATATATTGATGCTACATTTGCAACTGCAACTGAATTGATCAATGCTGTTATGGAAGAAAGATTTAAAGAGCTGGCATTTGAAGGTTTCAGGCTGTATGATCTGAAGCGCAATAACCTGCCTGTTCAAAGGCTTGCTTCAGATGCGAGTGCAGCATGGCAAACACTGGATGCAGGTAATTTCAGGTTTGTTTTACCAATTCCAAATGATGAAATGCTGGCAAACCCTAATATGGTACAAAACGACGGTTATTAATACGTTGTAAAACCGATTATAATTTTTATATTTAAAGACTAAAAATAACATTATGAAATCGTTGAACCGCATATTACTGGCTGGTATGGCCCTCATCTCTTTGGGATTGGCCAGTTGTGATAAAACTAAGCCTTATGATATCGCTGTTGCCCCTCCCGAAGCACATTTTGTGGGCAGCAAAACACAACCGTATTCAGCAGCTGACGATCCTACTCCTTTGTATAATGTAGTAGTTGGAACAACCGATGTTGCTAAAGTAGATCGTGTGGTTACCTATAAAGTGACTTCTCCATCAGGAGCAGTTGGTGGTACACAGTACAGCATTTCTACCGGTAATACCGGAGGTACTGTTGTAATTAAAGCAGGCGAAGCAACTGCTAATATTCCGGTTCAGGCTGTTTATAGCGCATATTCTGCCGGAAGAAGGGATACATTGGTATTTACTATTGAGCAGCCCTCATTAAAACCTTCTACTTTCCTGGATACTGTTAAACTCACTATCAGGGGAGCATGTTTTGAAGGAGACGTTAACCTGAGTGAATTGATTGGTACTTATGCCAACACAAACGAAGCATTTGGAGGAAGCCCATACGGCCCCTACACTACCACTATTTCAAATGTTAGTCAAACCAGCCCAACAACAGGCCGTGTAACAGTAACCAATATCTGGGACAATGGATGGGCGCCCATTACATTTGATCTTGATTGGACTGATGCAACCCAGCGTGTAGTTAGCCTGCAACAACAGGATAATATTGCCGATGGCGCAACCGTTAACCCTGCATATGCAGGAAGCCAGGTAACTGTAACCAACCCAAGTGCAACATTCTTCCCAACATTCCCAGCCAACAGGGGTACATTCTCCATTTGTAATCAAACGCTTACACTGAGGATGAGGGTATGTTTGCTTCCACTAGGCTGTTTCAGCAGCGCTATGTATGAAGTGAATATGGCTAGATAATCTTATTTTACTTTTAGCAAGATAAATCAGAAGGGCGCTTTTTAAAGCGCCCTTCTTCGTATAAGCAAATTGAAATTTATTAAATCTATCAGTTGGTTTTATTTCAACGTCTTCTCCAGAAACTGATGCAACGCTTCTTCTCTCAGGTCGGTGGCAATTATTTTTCCCTGGGGGTCTACCAATACATTGTAAGGTATAGCATCAAAACCATAGAGTCCTGTAGCAGCACTTTGCCAGCCCTTTAAATCACTGATATGTTTCCATATTAATTTGTCTTTTGCAATCGCTTCTACCCATTTATCATTTTCTTCATCGAGCGAAACACCCAGTACCGTGAAGTTTTTATTTTTGAATTTTTGATAAGCAGCAACCACATTGGGGTTCTCACCCCGGCAAGGGCCGCACCAACTCGCCCAAAAATCTACCAACACATATTGCCCTTTTAATTGACTGAGCGAAAAGTTTTTTCCATCGGTGCCAGGCATGCTGATGTCTGGCGCCTGATCGCCAACCCCTATTTGTTTGCTTGCGGGTGGTGTTTGCCGTGGCTGGCTCATTTGTACCATCATCTGGTTGAATTGCGTAACGATAGAAGCTATGCCCTGGTGATTGGGAAACCTTTGTGTTAAACCGGTTACACTTTTTTGCAACATCCTTGGGTCTATGTCCCTTGTATACCCCAATGCAAACATGGTTACGACTGGTTGCGAACAGGTATCAATAAATTTGATGAGGAAATTTTTATACGATTCCTGCAGGCCCGTCATGTGAGTGGTTTCAACGATCAGGCTGCTATCATTGCCAATTTTTTTGCATGAGTCAATTTTTTTAAAACTTTCCATCAGCTGTGTACGGCGTGTATCCAAATCGAGAATGAGTTTTTTAAGAGAGGCATTGGCCGGACTACTAAATACGGGCCCTGCTAAACTGATGTCGTTCATATCGGCTTTGAAACCAATTTCGGGCAGGTCGTTGATAAAAATAAAACCAGCATCTAATTTTTCCATACGGAGGCGGTAGAGGCCTGGTTCTGTAGCAAATGCAGATAATGCAAACTTCCCCGATTTAATACCGGCTGTATCCAACACATCGGGATCTTTTTGGCTAAAGTAAAGCTGGTCGAGATAAATAGCCTGGTCGCCGATGTTTTTAATTTCTCCTTTTACCGTAAACTTCCCTTTTTCAGCAGGTTGATCACAGGAGGCCGTAAGCACAAGTAAGCTAACGGAAACTAATAAGTGATGTAAGGTCATATGGTGCCTTTTATTGATTGAGTTTTTCTGTAAGGATTTTTGTGGCCAGTTGCATATCGGCTTTTCCTTTACTTCTTTTTTTAACTTCTCCGGCAAAGAGCCCGATCAACCCTTTTTTGCCCGATTTATATTCCAATACTTTTTCGGGGAGGGCGGCGATGGCTTCTGCTACCCATTGTTCAATGGCATTGGAATTGCTTTCCTGTAACAGGTTCAATGCAGTGGCAGCTTCAGTAGCAGTTTGCAAAGGGTGGCTGATCATTTGTGCCAATACCTTCCCGGATGCATTGTTGAAACTAAGGTTACCCGATTCCGTTAGTTCAATCAGGCTGGCAAGCCTTTCTGCCGATATGGGGAATTCATTTAGGTTGATCGAATGTTCATTGCAGTGATAGCGTACCGGCCCAATAAACCAGTTGGCAGCTGCTTTATAATGTTTGCAATGTTGCAGGAGTGATTCGTAAAACTGAACATCCGTTTTGTCGGTACAAATCAACCCGGCATCATATTCGCTCAACCCGTATTCTTTCATGTATTTTTTCTTCAAAGCTTCGGGTAATATGGGAAGCGCATTTTTACATGCATTGATTTGTACATCGGTAACAATGAAAGGAGGGAGGTCGGGTTCTGGGAAGTACCGGTAATCATCTGCTTCTTCTTTGCTTCGCAGTGAAAATGTAATATTCCTATCCGCATCATAACTGCGTGTTTCCTGCACAATGGGTTCATTGTTCATTGTGAGGGCGATCAGCCGTTCCCTTTCAATGTCTATCGCTCTTTTCACATGGCGCATGCTGTTGAGGTTTTTTACTTCCACTCTTTTGCCCAATTGCGCAGAACCTTTTAAGCGTACAGAAATATTTGCATCGCAACGCATGCTCCCTTCTTCCATATTCCCATCGCAAACATCCAGCCAGCGCAAGATGGTACGCAATTGGGTTAGGAATGAAAAAGCATCATCAGCGCTGTGTATACAAGGTTCTGTAACAATTTCAAGCAGTGGCACACCGGCCCTGTTCAAATCAACACAGGTATATTGGTCGTCCAAATCATGCATGCTTTTACCGGCATCCTCTTCCATATGGATCCTGTTGAGATAGATTTTTCTTGCATCCGGTTCATCGCCTATGCTGAGATAACCTCCTTTACAAATTGGGGCAGTATGCTGACTAACCTGGTAGCCTTTTGGTAAATCGGGGTAGAAATAATTCTTGCGGGCGAAATAATTGAACCGCTCTATTTCACAATTCAACGCTATGCCCAGCCGGATGGCCAGTTCAATGGCTTTTTGGTTCATTTTTGGGAGCGTGCCGGGATGGGCAAGGGAGATGGGGCTAACCTGTGTATTGGGCGTTGCGCCAAATGCAGTTGGGTCGCTGCAAAAAAGTTTGCTTTTGGTGAGCAGTTGTGCATGCACTTCCAGGCCTACTACCAGTTCATATGCTTCGCTTGTATTCACGGCAGCAAAATTAGTTAATACAAAGTTGATAGCAGACATAAAAAAAGCACCGAATTGTAGTTCAGTGCTTTCTGTTTTTCAGTGGCTGAATGACTATAGATTGGCGGTTTTCAGTTTTTTAGGGATTTTGATATCGAAGCTCATTTCTGTGCCATTGCGGCGGGCTTTGATATTGTATGTTGATTTTTCAGCAGCGTCTGCTAACTGTTCCCTGGCGTCATCGGTATTCATTACTTTTTTTCCGTCGATTTCGGTGATGATATCGTCTTTTTTCAATCCGGCATTGGCTGCAGCAGAACTATCCGACACTTCTAAAACCTTTACACCTGTAGATTCTTCGGTGTCCTGAATTTTAATGCCAAGTTTCTGGCGTTTCGAAAACGGGCCATCGAAATCGAAATCGAATCTGTTAAAACCCTCCGCCATATCCGGGGCCAGGTTACGTAGGCTTTCGAGTTCGCGTAATTGCTCGAAGTTGCCCATGTCGGGTGCAAATGGAACGCCCGGTACAGTGAATGTGTTGAAACTACCGTCGGGTCCAGAGAAAGAATAGGTTTTAACGGATGATTTTCTTTCTCCCAACGTGGCTTTTGTATTTTTCTCCTTTCCGTTGCGCAGGTAATAAATTTTTACCTCGTCTTTTGGTTTTTTGGCCGTGATGGCATTCGATAGCACATCAGGGCCTGTGATGGCCTGGTCGCCAATTTTAGTAATGATATCATCTTTTTGTAAACCTGCTTTTTCTGCAGCGCTGGATGCAGTAATCTCTCTGATGATTGCCCCTTTTTCATCCTTATCGGTCGTTACTCCGAGAAATGCCCGGCTTTCATTTTCATCATCATTCCACATGAAGCTCCTGCTACCGCCTTCCCCTCCATTCCTGTCGGCAAAACGTAGTTTCTGGCCCTCTTTAATAATGATCTTTTTTTTGTTGACTGTGATGCCATCCTCATTAAATTCTACCATTGGTTTCCCATTGATAAGCACTGCATCTCCATTGATTTCGAGTGTGAGTTTGGTGGTTTTGTCCCCCTTTTTGCGAATGATAATTTCCTGGGATTCTTCTTTGGTTGATTTTTTCTCATCCTGTGCCATGGCCTTGTAACCGAAGGCAGTGAACAACCAGGGTAAAAATGCGATTACTAATTTCTTCATGACTGCGATTTTTATATACTAAATGTTTCGTAGATCAAAACTAGCAGGAATTTTTGAATTACGAAACAATTCGCAGATATTTTTTTTGCTTTAACAATAAATTGGGAAACTAGATCAGCTCGTTGATATGGTTATGAATGTTCTGGGCAATTTTAGCTGTTGGCACATCATTGCTATCGTTGCCAAATGGGTCTTCAATTTCCTCGGCAATAAGCTCAAGGCTGGCGAGTACATAAAAGATGAAAGCTACGACCGGGATTACATAATATCCCAGGTTGAACACATACCCAAACGGCAGTGTCATGATATAGATAAAGATGAACTTCTTAATAAATACGCTGTAAGAAAAAGGGATGGGGGTGTTTTTGATCCGTTCGCAGGCCCCGCAAATGTCGGTAAAGGACTGAAGTTCGCTATTTAGGACGATCAGTTGGTTGCCATCAATTTTCCCTTCGCTGTATAATTGCTGAATGTGTTTCATCATCAGCAAAGCGATCTGGTTGGGTATGTGCTTCTCATGGTCAATATGCCTGAAGATATGTTTTGATTCACTGGTTTCGAATAATTCTATCCTAGTTTCTTCCGATTTCAGGTGATTGTGGAGTGCATAGGCATAAGCAGGAATGATTTTCCGGAAAAAAGCACGTTGTTCTTTTTCTGTATCGGGCAGGATGACAGATAGTTTGATGGCCAGGTTGCGGCTGTTGTTTACCAAGGCGCCCCAGAGTTTCCTTCCTTCCCACCAACGGTCGTAGGCGGTATTGGTGCGAAATACCAGGAGCATGGAGATGGCGAATCCCAACAGGCTGTGCATGACCGGTATATTTTTTACGAAACTCTTTTCAGATAGTTGAAATACCCGTATTTCCAGGAATGCTACCAACCACGAATAAACGCAAATGCCAATCAATAATGGAAACAATTGCCTGAATGTATCGGCCTTATGCAGGCGAAAAATGAAAGTGAACCAGTCCTTTGGGTTGTAATTGATCATTTGCCCCTTTTTGGTAAAGTTATTTATTTGCAACACATGAAAGCCAATATTGCATAAATTCATAGTGCTATATACTGTTGAAGAGGTATGTATTTGATGGACCGGAGTAATTTTAAATTACATGAAATTTTATCAATTATTCTTGTTGATTTTCTTTCTTTTTTTATACCGGGCACCTGGTCATGCCCAGTTAGCAGAAGTGAGTAGGAATTTTACACAGGCTGATGGCCTCCCCAGCAATGAAGTGTATTATGTTTTTGAAGATTCCAGGCATTTTTTATGGATGGCAACCGATCAGGGTGTGGTGCGGTACAATGGTAAGAAAATGGAGTTTGTTAGCTTGCCAGACAATGTTGTTTTTAAAATAAAGGAAGATGAGGCCGGAAGGATCTGGTTTTTCAGCAGTACAGGGAAACTAGCCTACTTTGAAAACGAAAAAGTTGTGCCATTTAAGTTCAATGAGAAGATAACGAAAGAGATTTTACGTATTTCCATCAGGGACGCATTTGTAACAGCGAGCGGACAAATAGAAATAAATTCGGTGTACGATAACAATTATAGTATTCTCCCAACAGGTTCCATAAAAGCACACCGTTATTATCAAGAGAACTCAACAAACCACACTTTATTTTTAATCGATTCATTTCCCGGGAAAAGGCAAATAGCAAGATTGGTTAATTTAAACCTTTTACGCCATGACAGTATTCATGTTACTGTTAAGAAAGAAAATAAACAGTTGTTGTATACTATAGAGAATTCATTTTCTAAAGGATCGTACTATGGAAGTGTTTTAAAAGAAGATGGTGCCACCATTTTCTTTGCCGGCAAAGTTTTATCTGTTTTGTATCCCGATGGGCATAGCATACAGGCAAAGTTTGAACATGAAATTTTGTGTATCAAGCCCACAGATGGAGTTGTTTGGGTGGGTTTTTTAAATGGCGGTGCAGTAAAAGTAGATTCGAAGTTGAAGGCAGTGGATGGCTTACCTTTTTTTGATGGGATGAGTGTGACATCCATAGAGAAAGATTTCGAAGGCAATATGTGGCTGTCAACACTGGAAAAAGGTGTCTATTTTATTCTACAAAGTAATATCAGAAGGTTTGCAAGTACAACAGTTTTTCACCACCCCATTTTCAGAATGTTTCCTGTTGACGACAGTACTTTGTTGTATAGTAGCGGAAATAATTTGTATGAATTATCAGGAAATGTGTCAAAGCAAATTGACTGGGATGAATATTTATATGTTTCTGATTTGTTTATAAAGGATAGGAATATTTTTTGGTCGGGGAAAAGAGGCGCTCATAGTACAGATTCAAGGATTGCTTTTATGAAGCATTTGCCTTTTCCTCCTTATAATAAAATTTACCACATCTTATCAGGTTCAGAGATGGCTGCATTGCCCAATGGGAAATTCCTGTTTAATACGGTTACCAGTATTAATCTTTTCGACAGTTCACAAGTTGAATCACTGAATGCAGCTTACTATCCCCTCTATTTTAATTTTGTACAGAGCAGGTTATTCTCAGATGAAAGTAAACAGGTTTGGTTAGGGAATATAAAAGGCCTTTTTCGGCTTGATACAACAACAAAATCGGCGGTTCCATATCATTTAAATAACAACGATGTGCTTAAAAATGGGGTAAATGCAATACGGCAAATGAACAATGGAATGTATGCAGTTGCTATTAGGTTTGGTGGTTTAATATTATTCAAAGACAAGAATGTAGTTGCACACATTACCGAGAAGGATGGCCTGCTAAGGAATTCTATATCTTATATTCTGGTTAATAAGAATCAATTGTGGCTTGCAACTACCAAGGGTATGTCGGTGATCCAATTCGAAGGAAAAGATTATTCAAAGTATCGAATAGTGAATGCAGGGAGGAGTGAAGGGCTTTCTAATGTTCAGTTGAATCAATTGCTGTTTCATAACAATCAATTGTTGCTTGCAGGCAATACTGGGCTGTATGTATTACATGACCCATCCGCATGGTTGAATAAAAAACCCTGGCGTTTGCCTTTTTATATCAGCTCATTGAGTTACGGTAATAAGGATACAATTATCAATTCTTCAAATTCGTTTACTGTTCCTTTTGGTGATAAACGCATTGTAATAAAATACACGGCAGTTAGTTTCAACGCCGCGGAAGAGCTAAAATATTATTATAAAATTTCAGAAGTAGATACTTTGTGGCATGAAACGAACAGTGATCAGATCGTGCTGGAGAACCTTTCTCCGGGAAATTACAATGTTGAGGTAAAAGCAGCCATTCCATCTTTGCATCGGGAGTCGGTTATCCATACCATTGGCATTCGTATTGAAAAGCCATGGTGGCTGGCCAACTGGTTCCTTGTTACAGCATTTATAATGGTTGCCTTGCTGATATTTGTTTTTTACCATTACAGGATCAATCTTGTTCGAAAGAAGGAACAGCAAAAATCAGCAATAAAGTCAAAGCTGGCAGAGTTAGAACAAACTGCATTGCGTTCTCAAATGAACCCTCATTTTGTATTTAATTGCCTTACTTCTATTCAGCAATTGATCGTTGAAAACCATAACCTGGAAGCAAATGAATACCTGGTAAAGTTTGCAAGGCTCATCCGGCGAACCCTGGAGCTTTCGGCTCAGTCGTATGTGAGTATCTACCAGGAAACTGATTATATAAAAGAGTATATAGAGCTTGAAAAAATGCGCTATCCCGGGTTATTTGATTTTAATGTGTTGGTAGCACAGGATATTGATGTAAAAAGTACCCTTATTCCCAATATGATGCTGCAACCAGTAGTAGAGAATGCCATCAGGCATGGGGTAAAATCACTTTCCAATAGAAAAGGGTCAATAGAGTTATCTATTTACAAACGAGATAACCAGGTGTGTTGTGAAGTAAGCGACAATGGGGTTGGCAGAAGACAAATCACTGAGCCCAAAGAGCAGCCTTTTTCCAGGCACAAAAGCTTTGGGATTGATATTGTAGAAAAGAGGATAAAAATTTTGAACGACGGATCAGTTTCCAAAGCATTCATTGAAATAAAAGATTTGTTTGATGAAGAAGGCGTAGCTTCAGGTACAGTAGTAACATTGGTTTTCCCGATAAAAATTTCCTAGTATGACAACTGCTTTAATCATAGAAGACGAACCAAGAAATGTTGCTTTGCTGGAAGCATTGATTCAACAGCATTGCGCCCACATGGTAACGGTAAAAGGCAATGCAGGTAATATCCGGGATGCATTTGAGCTGATTAAGGAGGAGAAACCAGGAATATTGTATTTGGATATTGAATTGAGCGATGGCAGTGCATTCGACTTACTAGACCAGTTTGAGGAAATGCCTTTCCGGGTCATATTTGTAACTGCTTTCAATGAATATGCGGTTAAGGCGTTTCGCTTAAATGCAGTTGATTACCTGCTTAAACCAATCTCCTCTGCCGAATTGATAGATGCAACCCGTAAAGCCATTGCACGTAACAGTGAGGAAGGGGAAAGCGGGCAGTTGCTAAAGTCTATTCGGCAACTGGCACTAACCGGCGGCACCTCCAGGGTGGCCATCAATGTGGCAGACGGGATTTTATATTTGAAGCAGGAAGAAATTGTGCGCATTGAAGCCAAAGCGAATTATTGCATCATATTTTTGAGCAATGGACGATCCATCACTTGTATCAAGACGTTAAAAGAACTGGAAGAAATGTTGCCGGAGCATATTTTTCTGCGGGTGCACCATTCATGGATTATCAATACCAATTACCTTAAAAAATACCATAGAAACAAGAACGGGTATATAGAGATGGAAGATGGGAGCACTGTAGCCATATCTGTTCGGAAAAAAGAAAAGCTCCTTACATTTTTTAACCGTAAAGAATAGCTCAACTACGCATTCATGTTGTTTGTGCCAGGGTGAAAAGCTTTGAATGTTTTAACCGGGCAGTCGTCTATTATCTCGTCTTTAATGTAGCGCATGCCAATTTTTTCGAGTATGTTCAGGGATGCCGCGTTGTGAACATGAGCCCTGCCGGTAATTTCTGAAATGTTTAATGTGTCAAATCCATAGTGAAGGCTGTGATATGCAGCTTCTGTGGCAAAACCGGTTCCCCAGGCTGTTTTCTTTAACCGGTATCCAAGATCGGTTTCCTTAAGTTCGGGGCGGTATTTGAGTCCGCACCACCCAATAAATTCATGATCATCCCTGCGATGAATGGCCCAGCGCCCGAGCTTATTTTCATATTGGGGGAGGATGATTTCTTTTAGTATTTTTTTGGCATGTGTTTCATCTGTAAGGATGGGCTCATGGAGATATTGCAATACTTCGGGATCGCTGTTCAATCCTAAAATCAGTGTAGCATCATTGAGCGTGAACTGGCGTAAATACAACCGGGGCGTTTCAAAAATAATATTCATAGAATTGATTTAAATAAAAAGGATATACGAAAACTGCGTATATCCTTTGAGGTTATTTTCGAAAGATTATGCGAGCATAGCCCGAACCTGTTCGATAACAGCTTTTAACTTGCCGGGTTCCTGCCCTCCGGCAGTTGCCAGTGTTTTTTGCCCTCCACCGCCACCATTGATTAGTGGCCCGGCAACTTCCTTAATGAGTTTTGATGCATCCAGGTTTTTGGCTGCTACTACTGTATCACTAATGCCAATAGCAACATGCGCTTTTCCACCAATGTTTGCGCATAATACCACAACATGGTCATGCAGGTGATTTTTGAAATCGAAACATAGTTTTTTTAGTGAATCTGCATGGGGGACTTCAATAATATCTCCAATGAAACTTACGTTGTTCAGTATTTCATCTTTCTGTAACAATTCATTGCGAATGATCACCAGTTGCCTGGCTTCCAGGGATTCGATGCGCTTACTCAAGGCGTTGTTTTCATTCAACAGGCTTTCGATGGCCTTTTGTATGTCTTTGGGATTTTTCAATTGTTCCCTGATGCTGTGTAACAAGTGGGTTTGAGACGCAATCAGGTTTTCGGCAGCAGCACCCGATACGGCTTCAATACGCCGTACCCCTGCAGCCACAGCCGATTCATGTTTGATTTTAAAATATCCGATTTCGCCTGTACTACCTACATGTGTTCCGCCACATAACTCAATAGAGTATGCCGGGTCCATGATGACCACCCGAACGGTGTCTCCATATTTTTCACCAAATAAAGCCATAGCGCCCAATGCTACTGCTTCATCTTTAGCCATTGATTTGATTACTACAGGGATGTTTTCCCTGATTTTTTCATTTACAATTTTTTCAACAGATGCAAGTTCAGCTTCAGTAACTTTTGCAAAATGTGAAAAGTCGAAACGAAGTTGTTCTTCATTTACCAAACTTCCTTTTTGTGCAACATGTGTACCCAGCACTTTGCGAAGCGCAGCATGCATTAAGTGCGTAACACTGTGATGTATGGTAATTTCTTTTCTCCTGTTGGCATTCACAGTTGCAATTACATCTCCCTTTAATGCTGCAGGGATGTTCTCTGCAAAATGAATGACGAGATCGTTTTCTTTTTTGGTATCTATGATATCTATGCTATGATTGTTTACCAATACTGTTCCGGTATCACCAACCTGTCCGCCGCTTTCGGCATAAAACGGCGTAGCCTCCAGGACAATTTGGTACAATTCCTTTCCTTTGCCCGTTACTTTCCTGTATCTCAAAATACGGGTCCTGGTTTCGAGGCTATCGTATCCAACAAATCCCTGGCTGTTGCCATCCTGTAAAATTTGCCAGTCTTCTGTATCCATTGCAGTAGCAGCCCTTGAGCGGTCTTTCTGTGCCTGCATTTCTTTGTCGTACCCTGCTTCATCAACCGAAAGGTTGTTTTCCGAGGCGATGAGTTTGGTAAGGTCGATGGGGAAGCCAAATGTATCCAACAGTTCAAAAGCATCTGCACCATTGATCATTTGAGTGCCTGATGATCTTGTGTCTGCCATGATCGCATCCATCTTTTTTAGCCCTTTATCCAGTGTTCGAAGGAAGGCTTCTTCTTCTTCCCGTATCACTTTTGCTACAAAGTCCTGTTGCTGTATCAATTCGGGGAATACGTTTTCAAACTGGCTGGCGATTACCGGCAATAGCTGAAACAACAAGGGTTGTTTGTAGTCAAGATAAGAATAATAATATCTAACTGCCCGGCGAAGGATACGCCTGATCACATAACCTGCGCCTGTATTTGAAGGCAGCTGCCCATCGGCAATGGTAAAACTGATGGCCCTGATATGATCGGCGAGTACCCTGAATGAAATACTTTCTTTGTCATCGCCTGCCTTGTAAGACTTGCCAGTTATTTTTTCAGTGGCTTTTATAGTTCCGGTAAATACATCTGTGTCGTAATTGCTTTGCTTTTGTTGCAATACACGCACAAGCCTTTCAAAACCCATACCTGTATCTACATGCTTGGCCGGTAAAGGTTCCAGGCTGCCATCTTTTTTTCGGTTGTATTGAATAAATACATTGTTCCATATTTCAATCACCTGAGGATGGTCTTTGTTTACCAATTCTCTTCCAGGAACTGCTGCTCTTTCCGCTTCGGTCCTGCAATCAACATGGATTTCGGTACATGGCCCGCAAGGCCCTGTATCGCCCATCTCCCAGAAATTATCTTTTTTATTTCCAAAAACGATCCTATCATCCGAAACAATCTTCTTCCACTCTGCCAACGCAATACTAGAAGGGGGGAGATTTTCCTTAGGGTCCCCTTCAAAAACGGTTACGTATAAACGATCCTTATCAATTTTGTACACTTCTGTTAGCAATTCCCAGCTCCAGGCGATGGCTTCGGCCTTGAAATAACCGGCTGAAGGGTCATTGGGGTCGCCAAAGCTCCAGTTCCCCAGCATTTCAAACATGGTATGGTGGTAGGTGTCTACCCCTACTTCCTCCAGGTCGTTGTGTTTTCCACTAACCCGTAAGCATTTTTGTGTATCGGCAATCCTGGCTGATGGCGATTTTTTGTTGCCCAGGAAGTAGTCTTTAAACTGGTTCATGCCAGCATTGGTAAACAGAAGGGTAGGGTCATTTTTTACCACAATGGGTGCCGAGGGTACGATTAGATGTTGTTTGGATTGAAAGAAATCGAGAAAATGTTGCCTGATCTCTGAAGCAGTCATCATATTGTGTAATGTTTGAATGGGTTGCTTATTGCAATTTATCGGGTTATATTTGTACGCTTAGGCGTAGCAGCCCTTTGCCGTTAGTAGTTGGGCTGCAATTTAATGATTAAGCCTGAGTTTAAAGCCCCTGGGGGTTTTGATCTTTATGAAAAAAATCAAATACTACTATAACACCCATACGCTCAGGTATGAAAAGCTGGTAACCCCTTTGCGGGTAAAGCTCTTGAGGCTGTTTGGCTGGCTTTCGGGATTGGTAGTAGGTTCGGCCATTGTAATCTATCTCTACAACCGGTTTTTCCCCAAGCCCCGTGATATTGAAGCCAACCGTAAGTATGAACTCCTGAAAGAAAATTACAATCAGGTAAACAGTAAAATAAAAACCCTTCAGGAACAGATGGCGGCCCTTGAAAAGCGTGATAATGAAGTATACCGCTCAATTTTTGAAGCAAACCCCGTTCCCGATAGTGCCCGGGCGAGGTTAATTGAACAGCAAAAGGAGATTGAAAAGATCAAAGAGATGAATGATTTTGAACTGGGCAAAGACATCGCCCAGCAATTGAATAATATCAGTGCAAGGGTTGCTTTTCAGTTTAATAGTTATGATGGAATTGCGCAGTTGATCAAAAACCAGGATGTAAAGCTTGCCAGCATCCCTGCCATTCAACCGGTGAGCAATAAGCAGCTCAACCGTATTGCCAGCGGCTTTGGGATGCGGATCGATCCCGTTTACGGTACACCTAAAATGCATAAAGGGCTCGATTTTACAGCCCCACAAGGGACACCGATATACGCAACCGGCGACGGAACAGTGAGCCTGGCCGGCGCCTCTGAAGGCGGTTATGGGAACCATGTCATCATCAATCACGGGTATGGTTATGAAACCCTGTATGGGCACATGGTGAGGATAAAGGCCCGGCGTGGACAAAAAGTAAAACGTGGAGAAGTAATCGGATGGGTGGGTAGTACGGGTAAAAGTACGGGGCCGCATTGCCACTATGAAGTACATATCAATGGCCAGGAAGTTGACCCCGTATACTTTTTTTACAATGATTTGAATGCCGAGCAATATGACCAGTTGCTCAAACTGGCAGCTACAGGAAGTGCCAAAAGTTTTGACTAACTTTAAAACATGATGAAACTCAAACAAACAGCTTTGGATTTCGACTTCCCTCCAGCGGAAGCAACACCAGCTCCCCAGCAACAAAAAAAAGAACCTGCTCCTGTTTCCACAGAACCGATTGAGGTGAACCTGCCTGCTCCCCCAAAAGCAGAAAAAGAAGAGCCACCCAAAAAGCAAACCCGGGGTAGGAAGAAGCTTAGTGATTTTAATGAGCATACCACCGTCATCAATGTGCCAGACGATGAAGTGTTGTTTTCAAAAAGCTATTATAATATTGGGGCTGTAACTGAAATGTTTGGTGTAAATCATTCATTATTGCGTTACTGGGAAAATGAGTTTGAAATCCTCAAGCCCAAAAAAAACGGGAAAGGCGACCGCTTGTTCAGGCCCGAAGACATCAAAAACCTGAAACTTATTTTTCATCTGTTGAGGGAAAGGAAATACACCATTGAAGGGGCCAAAGAATTTTTAAAGAAAAGCAAACACGCAGAAAAAAAGTTTCAGCTCATCGAATCATTGAAAGACCTCAAATCATTTTTAGCCGAATTAAAAGCAACCCTCTGATCTATACATGAAGACAACCTTTCTGTCATTATTCATGGCCATTTTGCTGTCTGCTACCGTGCAGGCACAAACGCCATACACTTCTGTAGCTGATGACAAAACCCCAGGTGGTATTATTATCAACGGTGTAATCAGCAAATACCTATTAGAAAATGAACCCAGCTTCACCTGGTACCAGTCGAGCAAGAATGCATATACCCCAGATCAGGCTGTTGTAAATGCATTGGAAGCATCCAAAACAAAAGTGCAGTTTTTGTTGTTTGGCGGAACCTGGTGTGAAGACACCCAATTTATACTTCCTAAATTTTTCAAATTACAGGAATTGAGCGGTTTCCCCGATAGCCGCATCAGTTTCATAGGCGTAAACCGAGCCAAAAAATCATTGGGTAACCTGGCCGATGTGTTTGGCATTACCAATGTACCTACCATCATTATTTTAAAAGATGGAAAAGAAACCGGACGCATTGTAGAGTACGGTAAAACCGGAAAATGGGATACCGAGTTGGCAGATTTCCTCAGGTAATTTTCTATATATGGACATACTGAATAGGAAGCAGGAGAATTTCTGTGAGAATGCGGGTATTGCTGGGGAGTTGTTGTCTATTACATGCCTAATACAACACCTGGTATTCATGGTCCCTGGCTGGTTAACCTACAGCATCCTGATTGTATATTGTATGGCGATTGCAGGTTTTGTGATGCTTGCCCGTAAGTCACACCAAGCTTTTTGGTTGTTGCTTGCAGCCGCCATCCTGTTGTTTATTGTTACTGCTTTCATGATATTGATAAAGGCATTCTCTTTGGTAGTACCCTTATTGTTGATTTATACAGTAATAATTGTGGCTGTATTAAGCCTGAATGGTATTCAGCCATCATTGAAAGAAAAATGGCTTCATCAAAAATCAGAAGATGAAAAATGGAATGGGATTATCTAATGGTTGTTAAATAATCGGGCGGTTGATTGGGGGATTGTCTCCACCAGTTTCATTGTTGAAGATATTGATGTCGTTTCCGGCGGAAGCCAGTTTGAGCCCTTTTTCTTCTACCTGTTTTTTTACAAACAAATTGAACTGTTGTTTCAACACATTGAATTCGGTCATGCTGAAAGGCTGTGTGAAATATTCAATGGTAATCGTTGCGCCGTTTTTATTGTATTCGGTGAGAAATACCGATGATTTTGTAATACTATTTAATTGTGAATCTAGATATGCCTTCAACGATGAAATAAACTGTTCAATAGAATCGGAGGAAACACTATTGTCGAATTCAAGTTTTATTTCTGCCCGCCGGTTGGTACGCATGCTCCAGTTGTCTACTACACTGTCTACCATTTGTTTGTTTGGGACGGTTACCAGTGTTTTATCGGCTGTACGGATGCGGGTGCTGCGCAAGCCAATGTGCTCTACACTTCCGGTTACATTGTTCACTTTAACGGTGTCGCCGGTAAAAAAAGGTTTATCGAAAAATATGATGAAAGAAGCAATCAGGTTTTCAATGCTTTCTTTTGCTGCCAGTGCCATGGCTGCACCAATGATACTTAATCCGGTAAGAATAGCGCCCACATTCCTGTTAAAGCCTACACGAAGAATAAGCAGGATGCCTAGAATATAAATGATGGCTTTAAAAAAATCCCTGAAAAATACAATCAGCTGATCGTCTCTTTTATCTTTTGTTGCTTTTGCTTTTTGTTCTAGGATGAGTGCAACAAAATCGATGAGGCTCAGGATAAGCCAGATGAAATAAATGCTGATGAGAGTAAGCCCAACCCTTTCCAGGATGAGATCAAATGATAGCCCGTAAATACTAAATCGCCATGCTTCCGGAAAATTCAATTTGTCTATGGCAAATACAGAAATCAGGATAGCCAGGAACCAACCCAGGGGTTTGATGATCAGGCCGATAAATTCTTTTTTCTCAACTGTTTTCCAGGTTCGCTGTATGGGAATGTACAATAAGGAAGCTACATACCGCGATAGCCACCTCCTGAATAACAATACAAACAAAATAATACAAGTTACATAGAGCAGGTTGCGTATGCTGTTATCCAAAAAAAATGTATCCAGGAAATCCATGTAATAAAATTAACTAAAATGAGTTACTGAACTGAGTAAATCTCTACCCGGTCTTTTTTCAGCAGGTACAGTTTGCCGTTGATGGCTTTGATGGCTTCGTATCCGCTGATAAATGAGGGCAGGGGATATTTACGAAGTTGCAATGAATTGAGTTTGTAGCTCAATAAATAATTATCCTGGAAACCATACAAGGTGTTTTTGCTGATGGCAGTGTGTGTCCATCCTACAAACGGAATATTATTTTTTAAAGCCCCATAATAATCGAAAACATAAAAGCCGCGTTGGGGGTCATAGAGGTAGAGCAGCCCTTCATGGTCGAGTAATTGTGCTGGCGATGGTACGTTTTCTACCAGTAACCGCATATCGGTACTTTCCTGGAGGAGTTTGCCATCTTCGTCAATTTTTTTGATCCTGAAATCCTGTTCATCAAACACCCATACATTGTTGTCATATGATGTTGCGATGGCTTGTACGTTGAAAATGTTTTGTTTTCGGAGGTTGATGCTGTTGCGGAATATCATTAACCTGTCGAGTACAACCACCGTATAAAAATTCTTATAGTACACCAGTATTTTCAAAGGGTTGCTTACATCAATGTAACTTGGGTTGCCATACCGTTTAACATCATTGAAAACAGCCAGGGAGTCCCCATGGCTGTTTAATTTCTTTAACTGGTTGCCGGAATTAATCAGGTAAAGGTTATCCAGGACATCTGCGTCCATGTACAGAAAATTGCCGGGTATTGTTTTTTCGAGTTTAAAAACCGAGCCCGAATCGTTTTTTTGCCCAATAACAGTGTCGGTTACCTGAAATTGAGCTTTGCCCTGTGTATGAAACAGCAGGACTAATAATATATATGTTACAACTGATTTCAATATTGTTTACTGATGGTATTTAAGTTGTAAGGTTTGCCCGTCGAGCACTGCATAACTGTTGTATTTGATCCAATCCCCGAGATTGATATACCTGCTGGTATCATTGAGTTGAATATCAAGTGGCAGGTGGCGGTGCCCGAAAATGAAATAATCGTAATGTGCCTTAGTAAGGATTTCCTTACAATACAATACGAGCCATTCTTTGTCTTCTCCAAAATAAACTTCATCTTTTTGGCCGGTTTGCGCCCGGCTCTTCCTACTGAAATAGTCGGCAAGCCCCATGCCAATAAATGGCGGCAGGATACCAAAAAGCCATTGTGCCAGTTTATTTCTAAAAACTTTTTTAATGAATTTGTAGCCATGGTCTCCCGGGCCCAATCCATCGCCGTGGCCCAAGAGGAATTTTTTGCCATTGAATTGAAAGGGTACCGGTTCAAAATAAACAGGGATGTTCAGTTCTTTCTGAAAATAATCTTTCATCCACATATCGTGGTTGCCAACAAAAAATGAAACGGGTACACCGCTATCGGTAATTTCGGCAAGTTTACCAAGGATGCGTACAAATCCTTTTGGCACTACTTTTTTATATTCGAACCAGAAATCAAACAAGTCGCCCATGATAAAAATATGGGCCGCATCGTTTTTTATTTCGTCGAGGAATGCAATGATTTTTTTTTCACGGGCCAGGCTGGTTGCATAATCCGGGGCACCCAGGTGAAAATCAGAAAGGAAGAATATTTTTTTTGTAACGTCCATTGGCGGGACTGGTCCTATGGTTTATTTTTTTGTTGAAGATATTTCAATAGATCGCCGGTTTCAATTGCTGGCATACCTTCTACATTGCCATTGTACCAGTAGATCCAGGCTTTGGAAGGTTGGCCGTTTTGGTATACTTCTACAAGCTCGCGTTTGTACCAGGGCGTTTCGCCTTCTTCTACATTGAGGCCTTCATAGTCGTCGAGTTGTGCAATGGCCCATTGAAATTCTTCAGCATTATTGGCAGCATATAATTCACCGGTTATGAATGCATCACCCGAAGCCGGGATGGCAACCGGGTAATCGCCTTTATCAAAAAACTTCCCCCTAACCAATGCTTCGCCCAGCAGCCTGAAATTGCCTGCGAGGTATTGATAAGCGGGGTTCCTGAAACCGCTGCGCAAGGTTCCGTATACGAATAGTTGAAAAGTTGTTGTTGGCATTGTTACTCATTTAGGGTGTTATGGCATTTCAACCAGGAAACAATATACCTCTTTTGGCCCGTGCACACCGGTCACCAATGTTTTTTCAATGTCGGCGGTCCTGCTGGGCCCACTGGCAAATGTAATCAGTGAAGGAAATTGTTTGCTGTATTTTTCTTTGAGAAACTGCAGCGCATCTTTAAGGTCGTACAGCATTTGGTGGTTGTATGCAATGCAAATATGTATAGGTGCATATACGCTGGTGGTACGGCCACTTTGCTGCACCGCACTCATTACAATGGTGCCGGTACGAGCCACCAGGTATTCACATCCGGTAATGGAAACATCACAGGAGGCCAGGTCGCCATACGGCTCAATGTTGAGGAGTTTGAATAAAGGGAAAAATTTTTCTTCCCTGCAATAAATGTTTGTCCAGCCCCTTTCTTTTATCAAAATCCCTAATTGTTGCAGGAGGTCATCCTGGTCTACGCAAAAAGCGAACTTCCCCTGCAGTTTCCCAAATTCCTGTGCAAATACGATGGCATCATCTTCCTCGGGTTGCCGGAAAACTGATTGCGCCCCCTCACTGTTAGGAAAAGGCAAAGGCACCGGATTACTCAGTGCCTGCCTAATTTTTTTAAGAATATTTTCTTTCGCCGAAGTGTTAGACATGATGCTGTTTTTAAATCATCGGCGGATTTTTAAGTTCATCCGGAATATCTTTCGATGGTTCCTTAACTACGATATCTTCTGCCGGTATATCGAGGAGTTTCTTTTCTTCAAAAGGCCTTTTACCGATCAGTGCTTCCACATCGCTCTTAAACAATACTTCCTTCACCAGCAGTTCTTTGGCAAGTTTTTCAACATCTGCCCTTTTCTCTGTCAATAGGTTTTTTGTTTTTACATAAGCCTCGTCTATCAGTTTCCTTACTTCATGGTCTATCATTTTACCGGTTTCTTCACTATAAGGCTTGGTGAAATAATTTTCCTGAGCAGGATCGTAGAAGCTAATGTTGCCCACTTTGTCGTTCATTCCATACATAGTAACCATGCTATAGGCGATCTTGGTGATCTGCTGTAAGTCATTGCTGGCGCCTGTGCTTATTTTTCCGAAGAAAATTTCTTCGCTGGCCCTTCCTCCAAGTGTCATACAAATTTGATCGATCAGCTGATCGGTATTATACAGGTATTGTTCTTTTGGAGTGTACTGCGCATAACCGAGGGCGGCAGTACCCCTGGGAACAATGGTCACCTTTAATAACGGGTACGCATGTTCTAAATACCATCCGCAGATTGCATGGCCGGCTTCATGATAGGCGATGATCTCTTTTTCCTCAGGAGAAATGATTTTATTTTTCTTTTCTAAACCGCCAATTACCCTGTCAATTGCATCCTGGAAATCGCTCATATCAACGGCTTCTTTATTTTTACGGGCAGCTATCAGTGCAGCTTCATTGCACACGTTGGCGATGTCGGCACCGGCAAAACCGGGTGTTTGTTCGGCCAGTTTATGGATATCAAGTTTCTGCGATGTTTTAATGGGGGTAAGGTGTACTTTAAAGATTGCTTCCCTACCTACCAAATCGGGGCGGTCGATCGTAATCTGCCTGTCGAAACGGCCCGGCCTCAGCAAAGCGCTATCAAGCACGTCGGGCCTGTTGGTTGCAGCGAGAATGATGATGCCAAGGTCTGTACCAAATCCATCCATCTCTACCAGGAGTTGGTTGAGGGTATTTTCCCTTTCATCATTGCTCATCATCACATTCTTGCCCCTGGCCCTGCCGATCGCATCAATTTCATCGATGAAAATAATGCAAGGTGCTTTCTCACGAGCCTGTTTAAACAGGTCACGAACACGGCTGGCACCAACACCCACAAACATTTCCACAAAGTCACTACCGCTTAAACTGAAAAAAGGAACTTGTGCTTCTCCTGCAACCGCTTTAGCCAATAGCGTCTTACCGGTACCGGGAGGCCCTACCAGCAATGCACCTTTTGGAATTTTACCGCCCAGTGCAGTATATT
>JBPOHG010000289.1:0-5330 GCA_052035835.1 Bacteroidota bacterium
GGCTATATTATATAATGCAGCTTCAGGGCTATATATAATAATATGCAGCGGAACATAACAGCCCGATTGGTACATTCTCAGCCATTGAATCAACAGGAAGGGCAATAAAAAATTATATTTACAGCCACAGCATGCGGCGGGCTACATTAGATCAATCAAAAGGTTATGAACTAATAACAACCTGGCTAAAGAGCAATGGGAGAACAGCTTTTTCATACCAGGAAGAAGCCTGGAAACGTATTGGTGCCGCCGAATCGGGGCTGGTAAACGCACCCACCGGGTATGGCAAAACCTTTGCTGTTTTCCTGGGCGCTATTATCCGCTTCATCAATGAACACCCCGATGATTATCTCCAAAAAAAACAAAACGGTTTACGTCTGCTATGGGTGACGCCACTTAGAGCATTGGCAAAAGACATTGCCCGGGCCATGGAAGAAACTGTTGAAGCTTTAGGTTTACAATGGAAGATAGGTATCCGGAATGGTGATACCGGTACCAACGAACGGCAACGCCAAAAAAGGCAAATGCCGGAAGTATTGGTCATCACCCCCGAAAGCCTTCATCTCCTGCTCGCACAAAAAGGCTATCCACAACTATTTGAAAAACTGCAAACCATTGCCATAGATGAATGGCATGAATTGATCGGAAGTAAAAGAGGCGTATTGGTTGAATTAGCCAATGCCCGGCTGATTCAGCTTAACAAAAGCAACAAAAAAAAAGCTGAAAAAATTGCTGTTTGGGGAATCTCTGCCACCATTGGCAATCTTGATGAAGCACTGCAGGTCCTCATGTATCCGCTGGGCGTGAAAGGCCATATCATTAAAGCCAAATTAAGCAAGAAGGTAAACATAGAAACGATCCTGCCAACAGCCATTGAAAAATACCCATGGGCAGGCCACCTGGGTTTACAATTGGCGCACCGTTTATTACCGGTGATTTACGGCAACACAACCACCCTTGTATTTATAAACACCAGGGGCATGAGTGAACGATGGTACCAGGAACTCTTAACGATCGCCCCCGACCTCGCAGGCCTCCTGGCGCTTCACCATGGAAGCATCGAACAGGACTTACGGATATGGGTAGAAGAAGCATTGCACACCGGCACTTTAAAGGCGGTAGTATGTACATCCAGCCTCGACCTCGGCGTAGACTTCAGGCCGGTAGAAACCGTAGTACAGGTTGGCTCCCCCAAAGGGGTGGCGAGATTTTTACAAAGAGCAGGCCGTAGCGGGCACCGCCCCGATGCAGAAAGTATCATATGGTTCTTACCCACCCACTCCCTCGAATTGCTGGAAGCAGCTGCACTCAAAGAAGCCATTGAAGATTTAGTTATAGAAAGCAGGCAACCTTACCTGTTATGTTTTGATGTGCTGCTGCAGTTTATATGTACCCTGGCAATTTCGGAAGGCGTGGATGCCCCTGCCCTTTTCCAAGAAATAAAAAGCACTTATTGTTATAAAGAGATTACAGAAGAGGAGTGGCAGCAGTTGATGCAGTTCCTTACAGTAGGCGGTATTGCGCTTCAGCAATACAACGACTATAAGAAAATGGAAGCCGATGAAAACGGTTTGTACCGGATCAATAGCCGGAAAATTGCCATGCGCCATCGACTGCACATCGGTACCATTGTGAGCGACGCCATGCTGAAAGTGCGTTTTATGGGCGGGGGGTATATTGGTGTGATAGAAGAATGGTTTATTTCCCGGCTGAACCCAGGCGATGTATTTACACTGGCCGGGCGCAACCTTGAGTTTGTAGCCATCAAAGACATGACTGCCCTGGTAAAGAAAAGCAATGCCGCCAAATCGATCGTGCCCAGCTGGATGGGTGGTCGGCTGCCCCTGAGCGCTAACCTCGGAAAAATGTTGCGCAAACAACTCAACTACTTCTCTGGCAAACCCACCAGGCCATTACCCCCCGAATTGAAAGCCCTGCTCCCGTTAATGGAACTTCAACGAAGCCTATCCCATGTGCCAGCCGATAATGAATTACTGATTGAACATATAGAAACAAAAGACGGCTTCCACCTTTTTATTTACCCATTCGAAGGAAGGCTCGTACATGAAGCCATGGCTGCTGTGCTGGCCTACCGCATCAGCCGCCTGCACCCCATCAGTTTTTCATTTGCCATGAATGACTATGGATTTGAATTGCTGAGCGACCAACCCATCCCGTTAGACGACAGCAATGTGTATGAACTATTTTCTGATGAGAACCTGTTGAGCGATATTCAGAAAAGCGTAAACTCAACGGAAATGGCTAAACGAAAATTCAGGGATATTGCGGTCATAGGCGGACTCATCTTCCAGGGTATGCCGGGTGAACATGTAAAGCAGAAACACCTGCAATCTTCTGCTTCGCTCCTTTTCAATGTATTTTCCGAATACGAACCAGGCAACCTGCTCCTGAGGCAGGCTTACCATGAAGTCATGGAACAGCAAATGGATGAACCCCGGCTTCGCAATATGCTGCAACGAATCAAAAACAGCCAAATCATCATCCGCTTCCCCGAAAAACTCACCCCCTTCTGCTTCCCGATTAAAGCAGACAGTATGCGGGAAAATATGAGCTCCGAAAAACTGGAGGACCGGATCCGCAAAATGCAGGAACAACTTTCAGCATAACAATAAAAAAGCGGCCTATAACAGCCGCTTTCAAAACTTTAGTAAGCCCCCTGCAAATTAGTACACCAGGTCTTTCTTAAATACAGTATATAGAATAATAAAAATTATAGGGATTATCAAAGCGATCAATCCAAAGCCTGATAATGCGGCCGTTCCCAGGATTGCAACGGTGCCAATGATAGGGATCACTTCACCGGCCAGCCATAAAAAATAACCCTGTTTTTTTAGTTTACGCATTTCAATCGCCCCCCATAAACACAACCCTATGCCGGCAAGGCTGATCAACAAAATAGGCAACTTATTTTCGTAAGATTTACGCATCATGTCTACCATCTCGGGACGCAACATACTCTTCATAAACTCGGGCGCATCATCCAGCTTTCCCGACTCAACCTGTGCTTTGATTTCCCGGTAACTTTTTTCTGCAGTAGCAAATGAATAAACAGAACCGATCAGGCCAATCACGCAACCAATGATGGTTAGGATTGTAATGACATTTAATCCGGTTGACATTACGGGTTTTCCTTCATTGAAAAAATCTAGATTGTCCTTTGTAGTTTTTAATTCCGCCATGTTTAATTTTTTTTCTAATATACATTCTTTCCCGTAATTCACACCATTAAGTATTTAAATGACAAGGGAAGTATCTTTGCAGCATTATGCAGCCTTGGGCCAAGTACCATTACAGGGAAAACGATTTTATTTTATCTGCCAACAGGACCGTCTTCTGGGAAAATGAGAAAATGCTCATTCTTTCAGATTTGCACCTGGGCAAATCGGGCCATTTCCGAAAAAACGGGATAGGTATCCCGCAATCGGTACTGGTGGAAGATATGCAACGATTGGTAGCAGAAATTCAATTTTTTAAACCAACTACCCTGTTGGTTATCGGCGACCTTTTTCATAGCAGCAATAATAAAGAACATGCATTTTTTCAAAAATGGCGGAATGACCTGCACTGGCTCCGTATCCTACTCGTTAAAGGCAACCACGATATCCTGGAAGATGAATGGTATGCTTCTTTACATATAGAAGTTGTACAGCACTCATACAGGGCAGGTAATTTTATTTTCATCCACGATATTGATCAGCTACAGGAAAATGAGCAGGCGTATGCGTTTTGTGGGCATTACCACCCGGGGGTTGAATTGAGGGGTTTGGGGAAACAATCATTGAAGTTACCCTGCTTTTATTTTGGAAAGCAGTTCGCTGTGATGCCTGCTTTCAGCAAATTTACCGGCACATATAATATGCAGCCTGCAAAAGGCGACCATGTATTTGCCATTGCCAACAATTCGGTGATTGATATCCCTTACCAGTAAAATTTACCACTGGCATACAGCTACTTTTTTCTGCGGGCCAGTTCTTTTTTAATGAGCCCAAGTTCCCTGCCGGTTTGCCCCGATACAGAACTGTTCTCCTGCGCCCGCCGCATCAGATAAGGGACCACATCTTTAATAGGCCCAAACGGAAGGTATTTGCTTACGCTGCACCCGCTTCGTGCAAGGTTAAACGTTATATTGTCGCTCATACCGTACAACTGGGAAAAATGTACATGCGGGTGATTGTGCGGCAGGTTGCGTTCATCGAGCAAACGGGTGGTATATAAATTGCTGTACTCGTTGTGTGAAGCTACAATAAGGGCGACTGTTTGAATTTGCTGCACACAAAAAAGCACCGCTTCATTGTAATCACGGTCGCTGCTTTCCTTATCGGGTTGAATGGGAGAAGGGTACCCCATTTCTGCTGCACGGTTCCGCTCTTTGTCCATATAAGCCCCTCTTACCAGCTTAGCACCCAATATAAAACTACGTTCCTTAGCCGCTTCATGGCAGGCTTTTAAAAATACCAGCCGGTCGTGGCGGTATAATTGTATCGTATTATACACTACACACTTGCCACGGTTGTATGTATCCATCATGAGCAACGTGAGTGCATCCACCGGCTCCTGGATCCAGGATTCTTCTGCATCTACCAACACACCGATTTTTTGGCGGTGGGCCACTTCACAAATCCGGGAAAGCCTGGCCACTACTTTCTTCCATTCTTCTTTTTCAATTTCCGGCAATTCTTCAATGGTTGCATAATAGCGCTTCATGAGAGTGCCTGCACCCTCACGGGTATGCATACCTGCATCAATTTTTTCGAGCAGGGAAAACCGGCTGATGCCAGTCACTTTTATACTCATGAAGGGAATGTTTTTTTGCGTAGCCGCATAATCAATCACTTTAATAAACTCCTCCGTGGCATGATCAAATGCCGGCTCCCCTACCCCGCCCTCCACACCATAATCCAGGATTACCTGTACATGGTACTCCTCCAGTTTATCGGCTACCTTAGCAGTTTCCTCCAGGTTTTCACCGCCTACAAACTGCTTAAATATAGTTTGCCGGATGATTGTTTTGGTAAATGGGATATTAAACCGGATGGCAGCCGGCATCAGCTTCAATCCCATGTTCAACAGCAAAGGGCTTCCCATGGTAGAAAAAAGAAAATGGGCTTTCTTTAATTCCTGGTTCGATTTATAAGCAAACGCATATTCTGTATTGTCGAATGAAATGGAATTGGCTGGAGGAGCAGTCATATAGCTATATTAATAATCCTGTTAGAACTGTAAAAATACAGATTGTGCAAATATAAAAAGATGCGCATCGCGATAAACCTATATAGCCTGGTGGTTGAATGGCTGTAAGACCATTTCAC
>JBPOHG010000202.1:0-3206 GCA_052035835.1 Bacteroidota bacterium
CGATGAGGCAAGGGCTCATATTGAAATGCTATTAGATAACCTGCAAAAAAATGAAGGTATCCTCTGGGTGATGGCTTTGAAAGAAGCCCCCGAAACCATGATTGGCTCATTGGGCTTTTTTTCTATGAACAAAGCCCATTACCGCACCGAAACCGGGTATATGCTACACCCCGATCACTGGAACAAAGGCTACATGAAAGAAGCGTTGTTGGCCATCATAGATTATACATTTGAAAATACCGGCATCCATAGCATAGAAGCCAATATCAATCCCGAAAATGAGCCTTCGGCCAATGTACTCAAAGCCTGTGGGTTTATTAAAGAAGCCTATTTCAGGGAAAACTACTATTTCAATGGCCAGTTTAAGGATAGCATTATTTACTCCCGTATCAAAGGATACCCAAAGGAGGGTATTGATATTAGCTAAACAAATTTCTACTTTGGTCTGCGAAATGGTCTGAATTAAAAACTAATTACTTCATTTTAAACTTTTTTGTATGAACCAAATGGAAAAACGCGTTGCCCGGCTTGAGAAAAGCCTGGTGATGTACCGGATCTTTTTTGTAGTCGTTTCCCTGGGCGGCTTATCGTTCCTGCTCATGTCTTCGGGCAAGAAAAATGCAGTACCAGATGTGATACAGGCAAAATCTTTCGTAGTTGTAGACGACAATGGAAGCACCCTTGCTACCCTGGGCCGCGACAAAGGAAATGGTACATTAACCACTTTTACACCGGGTGGGAAAAAACTTGTGAGCCTGTTTACTTCTGATGGCGGTGCTGGCGGCATCAATACGTTCGATAACGATGGGGATGTGTTGTTTAAAGTTACCCGTACCTCCGGAGGTGGCGGCTACATGGCTTTGTTCAATGATGTGGGTAAAGAAATCCTGGAGTATGGAGTTACCAACGCAAAAGGTGGCTACTTCAGGGTAAACAACCAATTTGGCGATAAACTGGCCTGGCTTACCTATACAGAAGGTGGCGGCGGTTATTTTGCACTGCTCAACAACAACCAGGAAACCATCCGTTTATCTACCCCCGATGCAGGCGGCAGGATCGGTGTTTCCAATGAGCGTAATAAAAGAGTTGTATACATTGGAACACAAGACAACCAGGATGGAAATATCACAGTATCTAACAATAACGGTGAAACGCTGGGTAGCATCCCTAAGTAAGAAAAAATAATATCAAAAAGAAAGCCCGTTCGTGAACGGGCTTTCTTTTTGTTTAACATATTCAAATTACATTTTCGGTAATAACACATGGTCTACCACATGAATTACGCCATTGCTTTGGTTCACATCTTTAATTGTAACCACCGCAGTGCCACCGCTTTCATCTTTAACCACAACTTTATTGCCTTTCATCGTAACCGTTAGTGTTCCACCGGCAACCGTTTTTAAAGTAGCCGACCCATTGCCTTCTTTAACCAGTTTCATGAGGTCTTTGGCACTGTAACGGCCTGCCACCACATGATACGTTAAAATACCGGTTAAAACAGTTTTGCTTTCGGGTTTCAGCAAATTGTCTACAGTTCCTTTTGGAAGCAAATCAAATGCAGCATTGGTTGGGGCAAAAACTGTAAACGGGCCAGCGCTTTGCAATGTTTCAACTAACCCGGCAGATTTAACGGCAGCCACCAGCGTTGTATGGTCTTTACTGTTTACGGCATTTTCAACAATATTTTTTGTTGGATACATGGCAGCACCACCTACCATTACAGTTTTTTCATTCTGTGCAAAAGTTGTACTTGTGGAGATAGCGATCAAAGCCATCAGGAAAATTCTTTTCATTTGTTTATTATTTTTTTGATTAAAATGATGTTGTTGGTTCATGTACGGGATAAGCAGCAGGATGGTTTTCCCGAACCATAATTTTTAATCAACTGTTGAAGAATAAACAAAATAAATTTCTGTTTGTAGTGACTTACTTGTCGAAATCAGTTTTAGGTTTTGTTGCAGCAGCTTTAGGTTTGGCAGCAGAATCACCGGCCGGCTTCTTATCATAAGCGTCTCCATAATCATCATTCACTATATAATCTGTAGCGGCGCCGTTTCCACCCAAATCAATATCCAGGCTGTCGGCACGTTTGGCGATATCTTCAAATGCCGCTTCTGCCGCAATAGGATCGTATTTCAACTCGGCAGGTTGTTCGAACTCTTTCAATTTGCCATAATTCAATTTTTTATCGGCATATACTTTTTGCATAAATACGCCCCACTTCGGCGCCGACATCTCTGCACCACCACTGTTGTTTGCATAAATTGGGATAAAAGGATCTTCGCAACCCACCCAGGTGCCCGCCAGCAGCTCGGGGGTATATCCAATAAACCAGCCATCGGTATTCCCATTTGTGGTACCGGTTTTTCCTGCTTTCTTAACAGGGATATTATAACTGTTAAGCCTGCGTGCAGTTCCAAAATCAACAACCCCCTGCATGAGTTTTACCATTGTATATGCATCTGCTTCACCTATCAACTGCTTGCTTTGCGAAAGCGGGAATTCATGCAACAGATTACCATTCTTATCTTCAATACGGGTAAGATAAACCGGTGGCGTATTGTATCCCTTATTTGGGAACATGGTATATGATTGCAACATCTCAAGCATGGGTATCTCAGCCGACCCCAATGCAATGGAAGGGTATGGAGGGAGTTTTGTAACAATACCGCATTGTTGTGCGAATTCAATGGTACGCTTTACGCCAATTATTGCCATCAGGTGCCAGGCTGCGCCATTGAGTGATTTGGCAAGGCAATAAGCCATTGTGCCACCACCTGTACTAATGGTCTTGCCGCTTAAAGTGAGTGGTCCACCCGAGATATAAGTTTGCGGCGTATAGCCGGCATCGGTAACCGCTAATGTATATAAGAGTGGTTTAAAAGTAGAACCCACCTGCCTTTTAGCCGTAACGTGATCATACTTAAACCATTTAAAATTAATGCCGCCCACCCAACACTTGATTTCACCGGTACGTGGATCCATGGCAGCAAAAGATGTTTGCAGCAGTTGCTTATGATACTTGATAGAATCATACGGTGTCATAACCGTATCTTTTTCGTGTTTATCATTTCCACGCCAGCTGAAAATTTTCATCCGTACCGGAACATGAAAAGACTTCTTTATTTCTTCGGGCTTAATACCGTCTTCTTGCATTGATTTCCATCTTTCGGTAAATTTCATAGCAGCTTCAATAACATTGTCAT
>JBPOHG010000040.1:0-2593 GCA_052035835.1 Bacteroidota bacterium
TGTTGGTATAAGTAGTACCACCATCTGTACTTACCTGCCACTGGTATGAAAGTCCGCTACCGGTAGCGGCTACACTGAAGTTGGCGGTTTCACCTGCACAAACGGTATTGTTAACCGGTTGAGAAGTGATGGCAGGGGCAGTACCCGGAGCAACGATATAAGAAACAGTTTGAGATTGAACCGAAGTACCTGCTGTACCAGTTACAGTGATATTGTAAGTACCGGGAGCAAGCGTATTTGTATTATTCAATACCACCAGTGTAGAGGTTCCTGGTGTAAGTGGGTTCACTGAGAACACCACATTGGTTCCTGCAGGAACACCAGAAGCTACGAGGTTGATGGGGGTGTTAAAGCCACCCTGAGAAGTAGTTCCTAATAAGATAGCTCCAGAAGTTCCCTGGCCGCATACTAAGTTTGCTGCTGCAGGGTTATCGAAAGTAAATCCGGTAGGAGGCAGATCAATCGTAAAGTTGGTGTTTGAAATATCAAAGAAGATATTGCCAACAGATTCAACTTTAATCCTGTTTGTAGTACCTGGGTTGTTTGGAATGGTTACAGTTTCAGAACCATCATTCGCAGTATTAGTTGCCAGTGTAATTGGCCATGTAAAACCACCATCAGTAGATAATTTGATATTTACAGTGGCGCAGCTTACTGGAGCGAGGTCACTTCCGTTTACTGTCCAGGTAACTGTTTGAGTAGAACCGGCAGTCCAGGTTACTGCTGTATTAGGAGCAGAAACACCAAATGGCCCTGATGTACCGTTAACAGTTACAATCATATTATCAGACATATTTCCACCGCCACCAGGGTGGTTATCCCTTACTGTTAGACGGAAGTTCAGGTTACGCTGAACAGAAGGAAGAACTTCCCAGGTGAACCCATTGGCTCCGGTTAAAATATATTGTAACTGAGGAAAAATCTGAGGTTGTGTTAATTGAGGCAGGTAGGGCCTGAACATAGGGCCGGTTGTGGCTGTAGCATTTGGAAATGCACCGCCGGTTGTCCTGTTGTCAATTTGTTCCCAATTATAGGATAAAACATCATTTGCATCTGCATCTGTACCTGTGCCGGTAAGAGCGAAAGGGGTAGACTTTGGAATGATGTAATCAGCACCGGCATTGGCAGTAGGAATATTGTTTCCGGTAGGTGTTGCAACTGCACAACCGCCACCAGTCGTACCATACATATAGTTGGTTACCTGTTCGATACTTTTAGAGTGAAAAATTTCAATACTGTGTTCAGCAACATCGGTTGACCCGGTGATACCTGCGTAGCCCATGATGGTTACACCACTACCTGGTTCAACATTTACACCAGTTCCTTCTACGTTGAAAGAGAATGTGTGGTTGGCACCCATTTGGTGGCCCATTTCATGTGTGAGGTAATCAATTACAAAGAAATCAAGGTTGGTAGGATTGCTGTAAACAGTCCAGCCCAAACCTTTGCTACCGTTTACACAAACACAACCTATGCATCCTGCATTACCGTTGTCATTTCCCTTACTAACAGTATGTCCTATGTCATAGTTGGCAGCACCTATTTGTGCATTGATTGCACTTTGGCAAGTTGTACCAGTAGGGGCATTCGGGTTAGTAACGGGGTCAGTACCAGCCACCAGATAAATAATAGCGTCATTATTTGGAACGAGAACCAGGCGAATTGAAAAATCCCTTTCGAAAACGCCGTTTGCCCTTGTCATGTGAGTATTCATTGCAATCAACACCTTTCCTTTTCTTTCAGCATCTGTAGTTTCAGTACCATCTAACCAATGCTGGGAAAACTCCGCGCCAGATAATAAGGCAAGCCTGTAAGAACGTAAAGTTGGTTCGTCTGCATTACCGGGCCTGGCCGTAGTAGTGGCAGGATGCGGGATAGCATCTGTGGTGCAATTCAGCATCTTATGTACGTCCATGTCTTTGCGTTCGGCCACACGATAGTAATTGCCTTCCATATGGTCAACATATACGGTGCTTTCACCGGGCCTCATGATCATGGCATTTGTACCAAGCGGGGATACATCAAAACGAACTACGTTGCCCGGATTATCGATGCTTCTGCCAAGGTAGGAGCTGATACCAGGATACCTGGCAGCCAGGTCTGGGTGCATGACGGGAGCTTCCACTACTTTAAATTGTTCTATTTTTCCTCCAACAGTAGGAAAAGAAACAATGAATGGAGAGTTACTTGCAGAAACTGCTTTTTCAGATGGGGCAGCAGTCATCCTGGCCCTGAATTCCTCTTTGTTAAGTTCAAAAATCTGGTAAACTGAAGGCCTAGTCGATTTGGTAAAAAGGTCTTTCCCAATCGAAGATTCATTCACAACTTTCCAGAAATTTCCCTGCTGCGCAAACAGCGAAGCAGCGCTCACAAACAGCATTAAAACCGTAAGATAGATTTTGTGAAATTGTTTCATGTTTTAAAATTAGTTAGGTAATCTTCAAATGTATCACATATTACAGGTACAACCAAAAGCAGGGAAGGGATTTTAGAAAAATGACAGCTAAATGAAAAAAGCCCTTGGATAGGGCTTTAGTTATAAAAAAGTATGATATTGAATAAAATCAATTATTATAAAAAAATATAATTCAAT
>JBPOHG010000049.1:0-13863 GCA_052035835.1 Bacteroidota bacterium
GCTGTATTGGATGCACCGGAAACCGATTATATTTTTTTTGTAGCTAAACCCGATTTCAATGGTTATTCAAATTTTGCAGCCACATATCCCGAACATCTCGTATATGCTAGGGCATACCAGAAGGCGCTCGATAGCCTCATCATCCGCCGGCAACAAAAAGCAGCAAACCCTTGACGAAATTTGAACGCATACTGATAACAAAAACCCCGCTTGCATTCCTGCTCAACAGGAGCAAACACTGGTGCCCGCCGGGCTTTCAGGGTGTCCCGCTCTATGATGTCATCCGCTTCTTTTACCGCCAGGTGAAAACCCATGGCCTAACAGAAAGGGCATCTGCCATTGCATATAATTTCATCATGGCCATTCCCCCTTCCCTGCTATTCCTTTTTACATTGATACCCAACCTGCCTTTTATTTCTAAAAGAAGCATCCAGGTTCAACTGCATAACCTCATTTACGATATCGTGCCTTCAAGAGTATACAACCGGGAAGTCATCCGTTTTGTAGATTCGTTTATTTACGATACCCGTATCGGGTTGCTGTCTTTTGGTTTGTTGTTCTCTTTATTTTTTGCCTCCAATGCCATGATGGGGCTGGTACGTTCTTTTAATAAGAAGCATTACCTGGGTTTTGAAAGAAAAATGGGTATTCAGAAAAGATGGATGGCGATCAAACTTACCATGCTCATTTTCGCACTGGTACTTGGCTATTTTATCCTATTGGTATCCCAGGGCGCCTTGCTGAAATAGCTCGTAACCGATAAAAGCTGGCGCGACCTGATTGCCAATACAAGATGGATATTCATTTTCTTACTCATCTTTCTCACCATTGGTTTCATCTTCAAATATGCGCCATCTGTTGAAAAAAGATGGAAACTGAATTCACCGGGAACCATCACCACCACTTTCCTGAGCATCATTTCATCGATAGGTTTTTCATTATTCGTGAACAGTTTCGGCAGGTACAATGTTTTATATGGTTCGATAGGGACCATTATGATGGTGATGGCACTTATTTACATAAATTCTTTAGCTATACTCATTGGTTTTGAATTGAATGTAAGTATTAACTCATTAAAAATAATAGCTTCTCAAAGACAGTTGGAAGAACGCCAGCAGCAGCCGGGATAATATGATAAATGGCTTCGCTATGCTGGCTGAATCACGTAACTTTAATCACTAAAATAGATAACAATGAAAAAAATAATGTTCTTCCTGGGCGGTGCTGTTATAGCCGGAGCCCTGGCATTTTCGGTAGGCAGCCCACTTCCAATTGGCAGTGATATTGTAATGTCTGATCACAAAATGGCCGATATCTCTGGTAAAGAAGTAAGCATGAAAGAAGCGGCTAAAGGGAATGGGCTGTTGGTAATGTTCAGTTGCAATACTTGTCCGTACGTTGTAAAAAACGAACAACGCATCAATAACATCAGTGAATTCGCATCAAAACTCAATGTGGGTGTGATGATCATTAACAGCAATGAAGCTTATCGTGGATCGGAAGACAGCCAGGAAGCCATGAAAGAATACGCGGCAGAGAAGAAATACAACTGGTATTACGTCATTGATAAAAACAGCGAGGTTGCCGATGCATTTGGCGCCAACAGGACTCCCGAATGCTTCCTGTTTAACAAGCAATTAAAACTGGTATACCATGGAGCCATAGACGACAACCCTTCAGATGAATCTGCCGTTAAACGCCAGCATCTCAGGGAAGCCATATCTGAAATGGCAGAAGGAAAAGAAATTTCAGTGAAAGAGAGCCGCAGTGTTGGTTGCACGATTAAACGCAAAGCCAAATCATAATGGTACCAGATAAGACTAAAGAGAAGGGCCTGTTCACATGAACGGGCCCTTCTCTTAATAAAATTTGATGAACCTTATTTCTTATATGCTTTCCTGATTTCTGCTTCCAGTTTTTCCCGGCTCATTTCTTCTTCAAAAAATGCCCGGTAGCCGGTAGCCGGATGAAGGATGAGGGTAGCGGGGATAGAACCACTCCAGGAACTGTCTACCTTCGGACAAAAATAATCTGCATTCGTTTCGTCGAGCCAGCTCATGGCTGCAGTGAACTTATTCTTTTTGGCAAAGGCTGCAATTTTATCCGGGTATTGCGAAGGTAAGTCGAGGCTTACCAGCAACAAACGTACTTTTTGATCTTTCAACTGGTTCACCACCGAAATAAAATGCGGTATCTCGGCAACACAGGGTTTGCAAAATGTAGCCCAGAAGTTAATCACGAGTACTTCATCCTGGTGGCGGTTGGTATACGATTGCAGGCTATCTATTTTCCATTTTGAAATCACCTGTCCCTGGCAGTTGAGTATAATAGCCATGAAAGCTACAATCAGCAGGTTTCTTTTCATACATTAAAATTACTGAATCAGCCACTTCAATGCACAGGCCAAAAGGTTAAATTCTGCCAAACAGCTTTTGGCTAATCCCCTATTTCAAACTAATTTCGCACCTCGATCATTAAAACATAAACTTATGGCATACGACGTAATCGTATTAGGAAGCGGCCCCGGTGGGTATCCCGCCGCAATCAGGGCCAGTCAATTGGGCAAAAAAGTGGCAATTGTGGAAAGGGAAAGCCTGGGTGGAATCTGTTTAAACTGGGGATGTATCCCAACCAAAGCACTGCTGAAAAGCGCACAGGTATATGAATATGCCAAGCATGCTGGCGATTATGGCATCAACATAGCCAACCCATCTGCCGATTTTGGTGGCGTGATCAAGCGCAGCCGTGGGGTTGCTGATAAAATGAGCAAGGGCATCCAGTTCCTGATGAAGAAAAACAAGATTGATGTTATTATGGGTACCGGAAAGCTCGTTAGTGCCAATAAGCTGGAAGTAACGGCGGGGGATAACAGCAAACAGGTTTTGGAAGCCAAGAATATTATCCTGGCCACTGGCGGAAGGGCAAGGCAGTTGCCATCTATGCCAATCGACGGGAAGAAAATCATTGGTTACCGCGAAGCAATGGCCCTTCCACAGCAACCAAAGAGCATGATCATCTGCGGTAGCGGCGCTATTGGAAGTGAATTTGCTTATTTCTACAATAGCATGGGTACCAAAGTAACCATTGTTGAATTCATGCCTAAGATTGTACCGGTAGAAGACGATGATATCAGCAAGGAAATGGAAAAGCAGTTCAAAAAGCAGGGCATTACCATCATGACCAACAGCGAAGTAACAAAGGTTGATACCGCTGGCGCCGGAGTTAAAGCAACCGTAAAAACGGCAACAGGAGATGTCGTATTAGAAGCAGATATCCTGCTGAGTGCCGTGGGTGTAGTAGCAAATATTGAAAATATCGGGTTGGAACATCTGGGTGTTAAAACAGAAAAAGGAAAGATCATAGTTGATGCCAACCAACAAACCAATATAGCTGGATTATATGCCATCGGCGATTGCACGCCCGGCCAGGCGCTTGCGCATGTGGCTGCAAAGGAAGGGATCAATGCAGCTGAACACCTCAGCGGGCACAAACCCGAACCATTGGATTACAATAACATCCCCGGATGTACGTATACCACTCCCGAAATTGCTTCCGTTGGTTATACCGAAAAAGCTGCAAAAGATGCCGGCTACGAAATTAAAGTTGGCAAGTTCCCATTCGTTGCCAGCGGCAAAGCCGTGGCTGGTGGCGCAACCGACGGCTTTGTAAAAGTTATCTACGATGCAAAATACGGCGAGTTCTTAGGGTGCCACATGATTGGCATGAACGTAACTGAATTGATTGCTGAAGCCGTTGTGGCCCGCAAGCTGGAAACCACAGCACATGAAATCCTGAATGCCGTTCACCCCCATCCTACAATGAGCGAAGCACTGAAGGAAGCAACCGCAGCAGCATATGGGGAAGCCATTGATATTTAATTCAACCAATTTAAATAATGTAAAGAAAGATCGTCTTTTGACGGTCTTTTTTATTTTTCCATTTTTGCGCAGGAAAGAATACATTAGGACTACCATTGATACTAAATTTTATGAAACATATTTCATGCTTAATCATTGCGGCATTTTCTTTTGTATGCAGTGTTGCACAACCCAAAACCATCGAACTCTACGATTTAATGACATTCCTGGTACCTGATTCTTTAGAAACGGGCAATACAGTCAACTGGAGCCAACTCAGCAATGCCGGCAATAAAATCGTTTGGGTAAACAAAGCACCAGTTGCATCCAATGGAAAATTATCGCAGAAAGGGGTCGCCAGTATTTCCTTATACGATCAAACATTTAACTGTTCGAGTAACACGGGGCCCTGTCATTTCACTGTATTTGCAGAAGGCAATGCAAAAGGGTATGATCAATTCAGCATCGACCATACCCCTACCGAATCCTTTAAGCCAGAGCAAAGGATCAACTTTTTGTTTAGCCGCCACCTTAAATTCAGGGAATTAAAAAGAATCATGGAAACTCCTCAAACAAGCATGTTTACTTACGAGGTAAAAATGACCGATAAAAGGCCTTTCTGGCTTGCTTACGCCTGCGTATATACGCCAAAAGGCAATGGGATATACCTGAAAGTTTTTTTAAACCAGCAAGGCCTTGCATCATTGGAAAATAAAGAGGATGTACCACAGCCTAAAACGCCTGATCAAAAATTAACAGCTGCAGCGGCGGCATTATTTACAGGTTGCCCGGCAAAGATCAGCAATGCCGATAAAAATGATATCCAGTTGCTGTCGGGTTTCAAAAAGAAAACCGATGATATCCATATTTACCCAACCGATATCAATAATGACGGTGTAGAAGAAATATTTATCCAGGAATTTGATTTTGCCCTATACGGCAATGCTGGCGCCATGACTACACTGTATATCAAGAATAGTGATGGCAGGTATAAACGCCAGGAGGAAGCCGCTGCAGCGTATTTGTCGGTACGCAGCACCAGCAACAAAGGATACCCCGACCTGATTGCCGGCGGGCCTGGATTTAAGTTTGCTGTGTACAGGTGGACAGGCACAAAATATGCAGTGCATAAATTAGACCAGTCTACAGCCGCCTCCGACAAAATTATTGATGAAGTAAGCAGGGAATACATCAACAAGGAAAAGCCGGGCAAAAAAAAGGCGGTAAATGCCCCCCTTGATAAGGCACCGGCGCCAGTTGCTGTTGCGGGTTCAAAAAACGGGCTGGCATTTCTGGCAGACTATGCGAAATCGGGGAAAGATATTTTTTCAAACAAGGATTTCACCAACCGGTTAAAAAAATTGATGGGTACCGATTATTCCAGGATGATGAAAAACTGGGACCTTAGCACAGAAATGGTTGCAGAAAACGGGTTGTTCTATCATTGGGGCATGCAGGCCCATAATGGCGGCATCCATGAATCTACCATAATAGCCGATTTGAACAACAATGCACTATATGTAAAATTATTAAAAGACGAGAAAGTGCTTTACTTCTCCGAAGATGGAAAGAAAACGATCCCACCTGCTATCCTTGCCTGGGCGAGCAGCATATCTAACCTGGGGAAATAAAGTATTTAATATTAAAGTATGGGTGATTTAAACGTGGTCCTTGATATCCTGAATGCATTGCTGAAAGTGAGGCCCGATGCCCCGTTCATCAGCAGTTTGCATAGCCAATACTGCAACCGCGGCGGCCTCAGCAAAAAACAACTGGAAGGGCTATACGCAAAAGCCGAAAAATCGGGTATCATACCTGTTGGAAAACTGGCTACGCTGGAAGCCATAATCAAAAAGAAACCAACCAGGTACAAATCCGAAAAAATCACCCATATTGCCGATACGCCAAAGAATGAAGCCATTGGTTCGATGATGGAACATATTTTACAAAAATACCCGCAGCACAAGCGGATCCTTTTCCTCCAATCGAAATACAAGCACAACGACCCTTTCTCCCCCGAAGAAGAAAAAGAAATAGAAAAATTCGCCAAATTATTATTGAAATAAAAAGGCCGGATATTGCTATCCGGCTTTGACTTTTATTTATAAAGAATACTTACATCTTAGGGGTAATCACCAATCGCTGAGTAAGCTCCTGCTCGCCTATTACCAACTTCAACACATATACACCGGATGACAATTTGTTTAACTGGTTAACAGTTATCAACTGATTGCCATTGGCAACAATATTAACTGCCTGCTGATGTACCAATTGTCCGGCACTGTTATAGATCCTGATCGCTCCTGAACCGGTACGCTCTGAACTATAGAACGATACCTGAACCGATGCTCCCCTAACCGGGTTTGGAGATATCACGAGTTCACTGGCACCTCCCAACCTTACAATCGCAATGTTACTGTAACGTTGAGCGCCTCCGATTTCGGCTGAACGCAAACGATAGTACAGCACATTCGACCTCACAGACTGTAATGGATCGAGGAAAGTATAACGGTCATCATTACCCGTATTATGCGCAGCCACATCCCCTATTGTTGTATAGGTGTTAGCATTGAGTGAACGTTCTACATAGTGTTTATCCATCCTGCTTTCTCCTGTAACATCCCAAACAAGTTTCACACTATTATTGGCATATATTGCCCTGAAAGAAAGTAAAGTAACCGGCACAATGGTAACAGGCCTTACAATAATATGCAGGGTTGCCTGTGTACAAGCTTGGCGGCTATTATTATCACAAACAGTATAAGGGAAATCTACATTTCCACTGAAAGTTGGATCAGGGGTAAACGTCCAGGTGCCATCCGCATTCAGCACCAAAGTACCAACACCAGGCACCGTGGTTGTTTGTGGAGTGATGGATTGACTGTCTCCTTCCGGATCTGAATCATTTAAGATCACATTTCCATTTACTGGGGTATTGAACGGCGTACTGGCAAAATCATCCGCAGCAACTGTTGTGTTCAATCTTCCCGGAGGCAGGATGGTAATGATCTGTATGGATGTTGCACATATTGAAGGCGTATTGTCATCACACACAGTATACGTTAGTGTGTCGATGCCTGTAAATCCTGGATTTGGAGTATAAGTGATTTCTCCGTTCGCAGGATTGGCAACAGCCGTTCCATTGGATGACTGGATGGTTACCGCAACAGTAGATGGAACCAATGAACCTCCCGGGTTGCCCGCAGCATCGTTTGCCAGGGTATTGAGTGTAACCGGGATATTTACAAAAGTAGTTGCGATGTCTACATTCGCCACCGGCGGGTTTGTATTCACCGTATTATCCAAGACTGTAATTGTTAGCAATACCGTAGGGCAAGGTGGCACCTGAGAAGGCAAACACAGCGGCACGTCGAAGAGGAATACCCCTGGAACTGCACTGATAAAAGTATAAGTACCATCTGCATTCATGGTTGGAACAGCAGGCCCGGGATTTCCTGGTACTACTATCGGTGTGCCATACGTGCTGCCAGCTTCAACATGATCATTGGTACTTACATTTCCGGTTACAGGGATGTTCACGTACGTTGCATTGAAATCGGGATTGGGGTTTTGTACAGGTGAACCAACTAGGATATGAAGTGTTGCCTGTGTGCAAGCCTGGCGGCTATTGTCATCACAATTGGTATATGGAAATTCAACCGGCCCTGTAAATCCTGCAACCGGCGTGAAAGTCCAGGTACCATCTGCATTTAAAACCAGTGTACCTACGCCGGGAACTGTTGTTGTTTGCGGCGTGATGGATTGGTTATCACCTTCAGGATCTGAATCATTGAGGATAGCATTTCCACTCACCGGTGTGTTAAACGGCGTGCTGGCATAATCATCCGATGCAACCGTAGTATTGATCCTTCCGGGAGGTAGAATGGTAATAATTTGTATGGAAGTTGCACAAAGTGATGGGGTGCTGTTATCACATACAGTATAGGTTAATGTGTCGATACCTGTAAACCCAGGATCAGGCGTGTATGTAATTTCTCCGTTGGCCGGATTGGCTACAGCGCTACCATTCGAAGGCTGAACGGTAACTGCAACAGTAGCCGGAACCAATGCACCCCCGGGATTACCGGCTGCATCATTTGACAGCGTATTTAATGTTACCGGGATATTTACAAAAGTAGTAGCGATATCTACATTCGCCACAGGGGGATTGGTAATTACCTGGTCTTCCAGGACAGTAATGGTTAATAATACTGTTGGGCACGGAGGTGTTTGTGAAGGCAGGCAAAGTGGCACATCAAACAGGAACACACCCGCTACTGCACTGGTAAAGCTGTATGTTCCGTCTGCATTCATGACCGGTACTGCAACTCCTGGATTACCCGGCACTACAGCGGGTGTACCATAGGTGCTTCCGGATTCAATATTGTCATTGGTACTTACATTACCCGCCACCGTTACATTCACATAGGTGACATTGAAATCGGGATTAGGGACCATCACTGGTGGAGCAACCAATATATGCAGCGTTGCCTGTGTACATGCCTGCACTGCATTATTATCACAAACAGTATACAGGAAATCGACCGGGCCGCTGAAACCGTTTACTGGAGTGAAGGTCCAGGTTCCGTCTGAATTAAGGACAAGCGTACCAGCACCCGGTTCTGTGGTTGTTTGTGCAGTCACTGTTAATGCATCTCCCTGCGGATCGGTATCATTCAGTACCACATTTCCGGTAACAGCTGTATTAAACGGGGTATTCGCATAATCATCCATGGCGGTTACCGTGTTGAGTGTACAGTCACATACACCCTGTACCGTTATGATCTGCAATGAAGATGCGCACAAAGGTGCAGGTGCACTCAGGTCACATACGGTATAGTATAAAGTATCCTGTCCTGTAAAACCGGTTGCCGGTGTATAAGTGACCGCACCAGTTGCAGGATTGATCACGGCAATACCATTTGAAGGACCTGAGTTGATTACCACACTCGAAGGATTAAGTACTCCCCCCAGGTTACCAGGCTGGTCATTGGCAAGTGTGTTCAGGGTTACTGCGGTATTTTCATTGGTTGTGGCGATATCGATATTGGCCACCGGCGGATTGTTGATAATAGTGTTATCCAGCACAGTTATGGTAAGCAATACATTCGGGCAGGGTGGCACCGCTGCAGGAGCACATACCGGCACATCAAACTGGAATACACCCGGTACGGCACTGGTAAAAGAATAAGTACCATTTGCATTGATGACCGGTACTGCAGGGCCCGGATTGCCAGGTACGGCAGAAGGCGTTCCATATGTTGAACCCACTGCAATATCATCGTTGGAACTCACATCGCCATCTACCTGAACATTAACGTAAGTGATATTAAAATCAGGGTTTGGTGTGCAATTCGGAATGACAATAGAAAAGGATGAGCCAGACACATCTGCCGTCCAGAACCAGGTATTAATGATACGTACATTACCAAAATCATCGTCCAGGTTGCCCACTGTGGCATTGCCTGTTCCTCCAATGGAGGGTGCAGGAAAAGTGGTAATAACTGAAGGGCCATAGTTTCCGTTCCAGGCATGCCCGGGTGATACCTGTCCGCTGTTTATATTCGCAATACCTGCACCGGTAGAATTATTCAGATTGGCACCCTGTCCGGTGATCACCGTTAGAAAACTATCATCCCAGTATAACCTCAGGTTAGAAACAGGTGTGGGCAAAATTGAATTAATGGTAAACCCGTATAAATTATATTCCGGGTCGTAAAGCGGCATGTTCGTTCTGCCCCGCAACGTAGTTAACTGAACATTCAGTGCAGCATTCGTTGCAACCGGTAATCCTAATCCGTCCAATCCATTCCATGTGACCGTATTCAATCCTTTCGGCACATCAAATTGGAAGATATATAAATCTGAAGTATTTTCCTGGTAACCCGGGACTCCGTTCAGATCGAGCAAAATCCTTACATCTCCGGGAGCAAAAGTACGGTAAGGAATATAATAGAATCCGGGGCATCCATACATTTTACCTGCTGCAACAGGTGCTGCAGGCAACGGCGAAGCCGGGAATATAACATTATCCGGCGCATTCAAAAAAGTGTTGAAACTGCCGGACAGATCAGGATTATTGGCACTATATACAGAACGACGACCTATCTCATAATCAGATTCCAGCGGGTTAACTCCATAGCTATTAAAAGCTACATTAAAAGCCAATGGATTAAACCGGTCGAAAACAACGTTTACTACGGAGGAATCCTGCGTATATGCATAGAAGGAAGGATTCACATTATCGGTTGTGGCACCGGCATAATTATCGCCCGGATTTCCGGCAACAAATCCCCATTTTTTTGCAAATACCCTCCCAGTTGACCTGGCACCTGTTGAAGTTGCCACAGTAAAATCAAAAAATGGAGCGATCGCTGATGTAGTGACATTCTGTGAAACACCTCCGTTATTGCTGCGATACAATTCAATATAATAGGTATGATTTACGGTAGGATTGAATGAAACCGGCGTATACCCTCCCGGCACAGAACCGGCAATATTCGGTCCAAGGAAAGCCTGGTTGTAAGTGCCTATCAAGCCGTTGCCTGATGTAGGACATAACGTAGGACCGGCCACCACAGTGCCAGCTGAATTCAATATCCTGTAATACATATTGGTCACAAGCGTGGCAGAACCACGGGTCACCCACCTGAATCCAAAATACAGGTTCTCGGTAGTATGGTCATTGATAACAAAGTTGATCCTGTTATCAACCGGGCAATTAAAATAGGACCCATAGTTGGTAGGTGAATAGTACAGGGATGCAATCTGGTTGATCGTCGGGGATACCTCTTTGGTTCCTTCCCCATGGCTGGTAAAATTGAAAAAAACAAGAAAAAGTGATAATGATAATAGGAATTTTAACTGGCAAACTCCTTTGATCAGGTTAGTTGGGTGGTTCATTGATGAGATTTTGGGCGAATATAATTATTTTAATTATACCAGGGAAAAGTAATTTATAAACATATCAACATCCGGCGTTTACAATTTATCCAATGAATACAATTGAATAAGATGTTTTAAGATATATCTTGCATGAGAAAAATATACAACCTTATTTTATTTCGATTTCCCAAATGGAAAAATCGTCAAAAATGCGGCATTTCGTGCTTAAATGCTTCTGGCCTCAGGAGGCATTTCAGTTTATATTATTTATTTAATTTTGTTTTAATAGACAGATTATGAAAAAAATCAGCTTTTACCTGTTCCTTACAATACTCCTGAGTGTGAAATGCTTTGCCGATGAAGGCATGTGGTTGCCACAGCTTTTACAGGCACTGAATGAAAAGGAAATGAAACGGATGGGAATGAAACTGAATGCATCCGATATCTACTCAATCAACAAGAGCAGCCTTAAAGATGCCATCGTTAGTTTTGGCGGATTCTGTACAGCGGAAGTGATCTCCGACAAAGGGCTGATCCTTACCAACCATCATTGTGGCTTTGATGCGATCCAAAATCACTCTTCTGTTCAGAATAATTATATCCAGCATGGTTTCTGGGCATACAATAACGGACAGGAATTACCTAACCAGGGTCTTTTTGCAACTTTCATTGTACGGATTGAAGAAGTAACCGGACAGGTGCTGAAAGATATCGGAACTTCCATGTCTGAAAAAGAACGCCAGTCTGCAATAGACAAGAACATCAGCCAGCTGAGAAAAGATTATAAAAAGGAAACGTATGAAGACATTCTTATCAGGCCATTTTTCGATGGCAATAAATATTACCTGTTTGTAACAGAGACTTACAGGGATGTCAGGCTGGTCGGTGCCCCCCCTTCTTCTGTTGGTAATTTTGGAAAAGATACCGACAACTGGATGTGGCCAAGGCACACCGGTGATTTCTCCATGTTCAGGATCTATGCTGATAAGAACAACAAACCCGCCGCTTATTCGCCCGACAATGTACCGTATACGCCTAAACGCTCTTTAAAGATCTCCCTGAAAGGATTAAAAGAAGGAGATTTCACCATGGTATTCGGTTTTCCCGGGCGCACCAATGAATACCTGACAGCCGCGGCAGTTAAACAGGTAATGACCATGAGCGACCCGGCAAAGATCAGGATCAGGCACCATGCACTCGAAATCCTGAACGGGTTCATGCGCAGGGATGAAAAAATAAAGATCCAATACGCGGCCAAATATGCCAGTATGGAAAATGCATATAAAAAATGGCAGGGTGAAGTACTCGGACTGACAAGGTCAAATGCAGTGCAGAAAAAACTTGATTACGAACAGCTGTTCATGCAAAAAATAAATGCCAGTCCAGAGTGGAAAAGCAAATATGGCAACCTGCTGAATGACCTATCTGAAGCTTATATCAACATTGAGCCTTATGCTTATGCCCGGGACTATTTCAGTGAGATCATGCCTAAAATAGAATTGCTGGGGATAGCAGGCGACATGAATTCATTGGTAACAGCCTACACCAAAGACGAAGCCAGTTACCTGAAACGAAAAACTGAAGTACTCACCAAACTGGAGGATATTTATAAAGAATACAATCCGGAAGTTGATAAAAGGGTTTTTGAAACATTGATGGAACTTTATGTGAAGGACCAGCAACCCGGCAATGTTTCTCCGTTGTTTCAGCAGATGCTGGCAAGTCAGCAGCAAACCTACCTGGCTGTGACCGCTGACCTTTATTCGAAAACGGCTTTCACCAGTTTTGATAAAATAAAAGCATTACTGGCTGATAGTGCACATAAGGCAGTTGAAATCATTAAGCAGGACCCGGCAACTGTATTATATGCAGATATGATGAAAACCTATTCCGGCAATGTGTCTCCTAAGCTGAATGAAATGCAGGCATCGATCAACCAGTTGCAAAGGACTTATATGCAGGCCCAGCTGGAAGTTTTCAAAGAAAAAAGATTCTACCCCGATGCCAACAGCACTTTAAGGGTTACTTACGGAAATGTAAAAGGCTATACCCCCAGGAATGCAGTAAAATATGACTTCTATACCTACCTGGATGGTGTCATGGAAAAATATAAACCCGGAGATTATGAATTTGATGTACCGCAGAAACTGATCGATCTGTATAAGGCTAAAGATTTTGGCCCCTACGGTAAGAACGGCCGTCAGCCTGTTTGTTTCATTGCTTCCAATCATACAACTGGCGGCAACTCAGGCAGTCCGGCACTGGATGCCAATGGCAACCTGGTTGGATTGAATTTTGACCGGGTATGGGAAGGTACCATGAGCGATATCAATTATGACGCATCCATCTGCCGCAATATCATGGTTGATATCCGTTATGTGCTCTTTATCGTTGATAAATATGCCGGGGCCAAAAACCTGATCAGTGAAATGAAGATTGTAAACTGAATAATGCAATAGCCGATTGTTTAAAAGGAAAGTGAGCTTTTACTGTTTGATCTGATCAGGTTGAAACACTTATTATTTAAAGTGATCAACTCATTCAATCAATTCATTTTTCCACATCATCCAGAAACGAATTACAGAAAATAACAGCTTAGTTTCCTCCAAAAACCTTTTTCAGCAACCCTGTCACCTGTGCAGCCGGGTCTTTGCGGATCTTTTGTTCTTCCAGACCGATAGAGTAGAATATACCTTCCATTGCTTTGGCAGTAACGTAAGTTGTAAGATCTGTATCAATTTTCTTCTGTGAAAAACGGTTGTAATTGGTGAATACATCTTTCCAGTATGCTGTTGCATTCACTTTAGCCAGGGATGTTTCAATTACAGGACGCATTTTTTCAGTAAGGCTTTGTGTCGTATTTGCTTTAAGGTAGTCAGTTGCGGCGAAGTCCCCTCCTTTCAAAATCTTCAACCCATCCGTTACAGTCATATTTTTAATCGCATCAAGGAATATATTGGCCACTCCGCCTGCTGCATCCTCTGCGGCACGGTTCATAGAAAGCACGGCTTTATCAACCAGCGATCACATTCCAATGATGCGCAGCGTGGAATCTGCTATCTTAGCTTCTGACTGCATCAATATTTTAAGTGAGGCATCTATGAAAAAAACATCTAACGAT
>JBPOHG010000010.1:0-7545 GCA_052035835.1 Bacteroidota bacterium
TTGTCTGTCCATACACCGGCCGACAAACCGAAAGGCGTGTTGTTGGCTTTTTCAATTACTTCATCATCGGTACGAAAGCTCTGAATGGCAAGGACGGGCCCAAAAATTTCTTCCTGTGCAATGCGGTTGGATTGTGCCACATTGGTAAAAATGGTAGGCCTGCAGAAAAAGCCTTTTTTTGGAATGGCACAATTGCTGTGATACATATCGGCTCCTTCCTGCTGCCCTATTTTGATATATTTATTGATGACTTCCAGTTGTTGTTTGGAATTGATAGCGCCTACGTCGGTATTCTTATCAATCGGGTCTCCAACAATCAGCGACTCCATCCTGTCCCTTAATTTCTGCACCACCGTTTTAAAAACAGATTCCTGAACGTACAACCTTGATCCGGCACAACATACATGGCCCTGGTTAAAAAATATACCGTTGATAACCCCTTCCACAGCCTGGTCGAGCGGTGCGTCATCAAAAATTATATTCGCAGCTTTTCCTCCCAGTTCTAATGTTGCTTTTTTAGAAGTACCGGCAATGGCCTTCTGAATGATTTTACCTACATCGGTAGAACCGGTGAATGCAATTTTATTTACATCCGGGTGATGTACGATCCCTGCGCCTGTTGCACCGGCGCCCGTAATGATATTAACAACCCCGGGCGGAAGATCGGCTTCCTGTATGATTTCAGCCAGCTTTAATGCGGTAAGGGGCGTTGTTTCAGCAGGTTTCAACACTACTGTATTTCCTGTAGCAAGTGCAGGTGCAATCTTCCATGCTGCCATTAGCAATGGAAAATTCCATGGGATGATCTGGCCTGCTACGCCCAGCGGCATTACTTTTCTATTGGGGAATGCATATTCCAGCTTATCTGCCCATCCGGCATAATAAAAGAAATGATTGGCGGCGGTTGGTACATCAAAATCTCGGCTTTCACGGATGGGTTTGCCACCATCCAGTGTTTCGATAATCGCCAGTTCACGGGCACGTTCCTGCACCATGCGGGCAATCCGGTAAATGTATTTTGCCCTTTCTTTTGCTGAAGTTTTTCTCCATACTTTGTCATATGCCGAGCGTGCCGCAGCCACCGCTTTATTTACATCAGCCTGGCTGGCTTCAGCAACTTCCGACAATTTCTCTTCAGTAGCAGGATTGATCGTATCGAAATATTTTTTGCTCTGAGGTTTTTCAAATTTTCCGTTGATAAATAATTCGTACCGTTCATTGATCTTTGCCGCACTCTTGCTTTCGGGAGCAGGAGCCAGGTTTCTTGAGCTGTCGAATTTCAGTTTTATGGTGTTGGTTTTTGTAGCCATTTGTTTGAATTGAAAGAGATGTTCGGTTTAAGGGTTTAAAGGTTTAAGGGTTTTAAAGAGTTCGCCTTTACCGTTGAACAACTTAGTCTATTGAAAAATAATCGGCGGATTGGTATACACCGGTTTTTTGTTTCATTAATTGCATGAGTATATCATTGGCAAGGCTGCTGGCCCCGAAGCGGAACCATTCGTTGTTCATCCATTCTTCTCCCAGCACTTCGTTTAACATGACCAGGTAGTGCAATGCCAGTTTTGCTTTGGAAATTCCTCCGGCAGGTTTCATGGCAATCTTCTTTCCGGTTTTATAATAAAAATCACGAATTGCCTCCAGCATTACCAATGTTACCGGCATGGTAGCTGCGGGTGAAATTTTCCCGGTAGAAGTTTTAATAAAATCAGCGCCGGCATACATGGCAATATCACTGGCCCTTCTCACTTTATCATAGGTAACCAATTCACCGGTCTCAAGGATTACTTTTAACCTGGCCGACCCGCAGGCTTCCTTTACCGCAGCGATTTCATCAAAAACAAATCCATACTCACCCTGGTGGAATTTCCCCCTTGAAATCACCATATCTATTTCATCTGCACCCTGGTCTATCGCAAATTTAGTATCACGGATCTTCACATCCCTGGGCGCCTGACCACTGGGAAATGCAGTTGCCACTGCTGCTACTTTAATGCCCGAATTCCCCAGCGCCTTTTTTGCCACAGCTACCATCGACGGGTAAACGCAAACTGCAGCAACGGTAGGGAGGCCCGGATAAGCATCATGCAAGTGCTGTGCCTTGTAACACAACTGCCTTACCTTACCATCGGTATCTTTCCCCTCCAGCGTGGTAAGGTCGATCATGTTGAGCGCCAGCTTAAGCCCATTTAACTTTGTTTCATTTTTAATGCTTCTCTTCGTGAAGCGGGAAGCCCGTTCTTCAATTCCCACCTGGTCTACCCGGGGTGTAACAGTAAAATCGGGGATCGTGATCGTTTGTGCCATTGTATAAATTATGCTGCGTAAAAAACGCTAACAGTTTGGTAATTGGTTTAGGAAGCCGCTAATATTTCAAGTGCCTTTTTGATGAGGTTTTCTACAGCAGCATTGCTGTCTTTAGAAAACTGTTGTACCACCCTGTTGGCCACGATGGCATTCACACTCAGGCATTGGTGGCCGAGCAATTTGCCCAGTCCGTAAATAGCAGATGTTTCCATTTCAAAGTTACTAATCCTGTGATTATGAAACCTGAAATCGGTTAGTTTATTAATAAGCCCGGGGCTGCTGAGTGGCAGGCGCAGTATTCTTCCCTGCGGCCCGTAAAAGCCCGGACATGTTACTGTGATCCCTTTATGAAATGAGGCATCAAATTTACTGATCAGCGATTCACCTCCTTCAAAAACATAAGGAATGGTTACCTGGCTACTAAGCCCTGTTTGGTTCACAAATGTTTCTGCCAGTTCTTTTTCTGCCGGCGATTTTTCGTACGAATAATAATTCATGAGATTATCGAGGCCAAGCCCGTGTGTAGAAGCCACCATGCTGTCTACCGGGATATCGGCCTGCAATGAACCGGAAGTTCCAAAGCGAATAATATTCAATGGCCTGAACTGGGGCCTGATGGTTCGGGTTTCAAAATCAATATTGGCAAGCGCATCCAGTTCATTGATGGCAATATCTATGTTATCCGGGCCTATGCCTGTAGACATCACAGACAGCCGTTTGTTGCCGATATAACCTGTATGCGTAATAAATTCACGATGTTGTAACTGGTGTTCGATGCGATCGAAATGTTTGCTCACTTTTTTCACCCTGTCGGGGTCGCCCACCACAATCACCGTATCGGCCAGCTCTTCGGGCCGCAAGTCGAGATGATATATTGCTCCACGCTTCGTAATAATCAACTCTGATTCAGCAATTTTTGACATGCAATCTTTATTTAAGGAGGATAAATATAAATAATTCGGCTGAAACGTAAGGGGAGTGAGTTTGAGGTTTAGGATTGGGGGAGTTTGTTTTTGTTAGGTTTATTGGTTTAAGGGTTTAAGGGTTGGATGCGGTATTCTTGTGTTCATTATTCCCCGGTGCATTATTTCCTGTTTATCACTTTGCCTTAACTTTCAAAAAAGAAAAAATATACTTACCTTACTCTGGTGAATCAAGTGCTCGCATTCATAATGATCATGGTCTTTACCTGTTCTCAATACAGCAGGCAACTGGCTTATCTTGATTGCCGGTTCGATCAGCTTACCGGACAGGCGATACCCGATTGCGGTTGTGAAGAGCAATATGCTGCAGATGATGATACAGGTAATTCATCTGCAAAGGATTTATCGGGCCATAAAAACCATGTACATATCAGTTTGGATGACTATATTTTTATAGAAACAAAAAATGATGATCCCGGGATACCGGCAATCAAAAATAATTTCTTCCACAGCAGTGAATCCTGCTACAATAAATATTTGCAGGAACTCCTTCGCCCTCCACAGGTTTAAGGGCACATATCAACTTCTCATCCCCGGTTATTCAGGCTAGCACTATGGCATGCCTGTCATCCGTCTATGTACCGTTTACATTGCAGCAATGTGAACAGGTTTATTTATCTACCTACAAAAAAATATTATGAAAAATATTCTCAGCATTTCAATACTACTGATCGCAATAATATCAGGATGCGGTACTGCTAAAAAAACCGCCACAGTATTTCCTCCCGATAACAACGGAAAACCCATGCTACTGGGCACTTTACCCGAATCAGCTTTGCAACAACCTCCCTTCAAAGAATGGTATGAAAAAAACTATTCCGGCTATCAGCCAAACGATAGCATTGGTTCCGCAATTCAGCCATTATTATCCGGGAAAAAAATAAAAATATTCCTTGGTACCTGGTGTGGCGACAGCAAAAGAGAAGTACCAAAAATGATGAAAGCTCTCCATCATTATGGCATACCTAGCAAGAACATCCAATTGGTATTTGTAGACAACCACGACAGCAGTTACAAACAAAGCCCGGCACACGAAGAGCGCCAGCTGAATATCCACCGCGTACCCACTTTTATTGTGTATGATGGAAATGCAGAAATGGGAAGAATTGTTGAAACACCTCATGAATCACTGGAAAAAGACCTGCTGAAAATAGTAAGCGGCCATGAATACACGCCTAAATACAAAGGAGTGGTATTTATGAACAACTTGTTTAAAATTATGCCTTCCGATTCATTGGAAAATGCAATAGGGCCAATCGGTTCCCTGGCGAAACCTTTACTCAAACATGCAGGCGAACTCAACAGTTACGGATATGTGCTGATGGCGGCCGGGCACATGAAAGAAGCAGGGTTTACTTTTAGGTTAAACGCCCTCATCTATCCAAATAATGCCAATGTATTCGACAGCCTGGGAGAATATTTCCTGAAAGCAGGAAATAAATTGGCGGCCAAAGAAAACTACCAGAAAGTTTTGTTGTTGGATCCAAAAAATGAAAATGCGAAGAAAATGCTTGAAAGCTTTTAATATTAAAATGCCGGGCAGCTACTACTGCCCGGCATTTAATATAATAAAACTGAATTTATTTAATCGCAGCAATACCGGGCAGCACTTTTCCTTCAAAATATTCCAGCATAGCGCCACCACCTGTAGAAACATAGCTCACTTTATCAGACAGGTTGAATTTATTTACAGCAGCCACACTATCGCCGCCACCCACCAAACTAAATGCGCCTTTGGCTGTAGCATCGGCCACCGCCAGCGCTACGGATTTTGTACCCGGCTGAAATTTCTCCATTTCAAAAACCCCCATGGGGCCGTTCCATAAAATTGTTTTCGACTTACCAATCACTTCACTGAAAAGACAAATTGCTTTCGGGCCGATATCCAACCCCATCCAGCCATCAGGAATCTGATCGCTTGGGCAATCTTTTGTATTTGCATCTGCTGCAAATTTATCAGCGATAACAGATGTTTCCGGCAAGTGGATACTCACATTTTTCTGCCGGGCTTTCTCCAACACATCCAGTGCTGTTTGCAAACGGTCTTCCTCACAAAGCGAACCGCCGATATTTCCCCCTTTTGCTTTAATAAACGTATAGGCCATGCCTCCGCCAATGATAATATCAGTGGCCCTTTCAAGCAGGTTTTCAATGATCAGGATTTTATCCGACACTTTCGCTCCACCAATAATTGCAGTAAAAGGCTTCTCTGCTGCATGCATTACTTTTTCAGCACTTACCACTTCCCCTTCCATCAGCAAACCAAACATTTTGTTGTTGGAAGTAAAAAAATCTGCTATTACCGCTGTAGAAGCATGTGCCCGGTGTGCAGTACCGAAAGCATCATTTACATACACATCCCCGAGTTTGCCCAGCTTCTCTGCAAAAGCCTTATCCCCCTTTTCTTCTTCTTTGTAAAAACGAAGGTTCTCTAACAACAACACTTCACCCGGTTGTAAAGCTGCTGCTTTGTTTACAGCGTCTTCTCCAATACAATCATCGGCAAACAAAACATTCACCCCATTCAGCAAATCTTTCAGGTGTGGCACCAGGTGCTTCAATGAATACTTATTAGCAGGGCCTTCTTTTGGCCTGCCCAGGTGGCTCATTAAAATCACAGACCCGCCATCTTTTAAAATCTTATTGATCGTAGGGATGGTTGCCTTCATCCTAGTATCATCGGTTATATTAAAATTTTCATCGAGAGGAACGTTGAAGTCTACCCGAACCAGGGCTTTTTCGCCGTTGAATTGATGCGCAGAAAATGCTGACATAAAATGGAATAATAAGATGAATAATAAATTTCAGAAAAAAACCACAAAGACGCAAAGCGCACATAAATAATGCAAATCACTTTGTGCCTTTGTGGCTGTATGAAAAACTAATCTATACCCCTGCAAATTCAACAGGCGCATGACCGGTTTGGTTTACTTTGAAATCAGTCCGGCGAAATGTTTCACCGTACGAACCAATTGAGATACATAACTCATTTCGTTGTCGTACCAGCTCACTGTTTTCACCATTTGTTTGTCGCCCATGGTGATCACCCTGGTTTGCGTAGCATCGAATAAAGATCCGTAATGAATCCCGATCACATCGCTGCTCACGATTTCATCTTCGGTATATCCAAAGCTTTCATTGCTGGCAGCTTTCATGGCGGCATTCACTGCTTCTGCCGTGGCAGGCTTCTCAAGGATGCTGTACAATTCGGTAACAGATCCTGTGATAACGGGTACACGCTGTGCGCCGCCATCGAGTTTACCTTTCAGTTCCGGCAAAACCAGTCCGATTGCCTTTGCAGCGCCCGTACTATTAGGAACAATATTAGCAGCAGCGGCCCTTGCACGGCGAAGGTCGCCTTTTGGATGAGGGGCATCCAGTGTATTCTGGTCATTCGTGTATGCATGGATGGTACTCATCAAACCGGTCACGATACCAAAATTATCCTGCAATGTTTTGGCCATTGGTGCCAGGCAGTTGGTGGTACAGCTTGCGCAACTGATGATGGTTTCGCTACCATCCAGGATGGCGTGGTTTACATTGTACACAACCGTTTTAAGGTCGCCGGTAGCCGGGGCTGAGATCACAACCCTTTTTGCGCCGGCAGTGAGGTGGGCAGCAGCTTTATCCTTATCGGTAAAGAAACCGGTGCTTTCAATGACCACATCTACATCATGGGTTCCCCAGGGAATTTGTGCAGGGTCTTTTTGAGCATAAATGCGCACATCATTGCCATTTACAATGATAGAATTTTCGGTATGCTTTACATCCTCGCTGAAACGGCCCTGGGCGCTATCGTATTTTAACAAATGAGCCAGTACGGCCGGACTGGTAAGGTCATTAATAGCCACTACATCGATGCCCTGCATGTTATAGATCTGGCGGAAAACGAGGCGGCCAATTCGGCCAAAACCATTGATGGCAACTTTAACTGTGCTCATAGCTGAAATTTGATTGAATAGATGATGAAATTTTTGCGTGGCAAAATTACAGGATGTAGTAATATAATGCCTGATTTTTTTTGTTTGGCCGGCTGCAGGTACCCTGGTAGGGCTTCAGTGGCGACGCTCCGTTCAACCGGCGGCTGCTATTGAGCGGGAAAGGGTGAACAAGCAGTGGCGATTTGGGGTAAAAAAGGCGAAAAAAGCATCTTTTTCCAAAAAATTTTGGACAGGAAGTACCCTGATAGTATCTTTGCACTCCCAAAATCAAATGCCGCGTAGGTCAAGGGGTTAAGACGCCTCCCTTTCACGGAGGA
>JBPOHG010000288.1:0-8897 GCA_052035835.1 Bacteroidota bacterium
AGGAATCTACACTCGATGCCGCGGTAGAAAGCCTGTCGGGTAATTTCATAAATATTACATAACGTAAAATCATTAACTCCGAAATGGGTAAGGTGGGGGTCGAGGTGTTTATACATTGATTGCCCCCATTGCTCGGGCGTGAATTTTCCAAAAAATGGATGGGGGTATTTGCTGATGCCGTTGGGCCCTGCGTGGTGGAATTGTTGTATGAACTGAATTAGTTTTTCTTTTTCTTTGTTAAAATCCCTTTCATCTTTTATAATGAAATTGGGGGCGGTGGGGAGGTTCCTCTTCCAGGGGCTGTCATTGTACAGCTTCGATTTTATCATCCAGCCTATCAAAACCCCGAGGAACATACGCGGTAGTTTTTTCTCACTCAGGGGTACTTTAAATGCTTCAATACAATGCGCAAACATCTGTGCAACATTCATCTTTCCCCATTTAGCCTGGCTGGTTGCCGTGAGGGATTGTAACCGCTGCATGCATTCGTTATAAGCTTCTTGATGGAAAAGGTTTTTCATGCTTCTTTATTTTTTGAGATGATATATTATTGTTGGATTTTTTGCAGGTGAGCCCTGGCTTTCTCCAGGTCTTCGGGCACATCAATTTTTACCCCCGAATCTTTGGTGAGTACCATTTTTAAGGGAATGCCGTGTTCGAGGTAACGCAGGCATTCAATTTTTTCGAGTGACTCTAGGGGGGTCATAGGCCATTGCGTAAACTGTAGCAGTGCAGCTTTCCTGAACGCATAAACGCCGATGTGTTCGTAGTAGGTGGCAGCAATATCCTGGTCGCGGTGATAAGGGATCACGCTCCTGCTAAACAACAATGAACGCATTTGCATATCAACTACCACTTTTACATAATTGGGGTTGGCAACCAGTGTAAGATCGGTAAATGCTTTCATTACAGAAGCCACTTGAACATCTTCGTCATCAAAAGCTTCCAGCAGCATCCGTAAAGTTTCGCGGTTTACAAATGGCTCGTCGCCCTGTACATTGAGGATAATATCGGTTTCAATGTTGGCAACGGCTTCGGCAATACGGTCGCTGCCACTTTCATGTTGTTTTCTGCTCATCACCACTTTTCCGCCATGCGATTCAATTTCAGAAAAAATTACATCACTGTCGGTAACCACGATCACTTCGTCAAACAAGGCTGTTGCCTTCGTGTTCTCATAAGTATGCCTGATGACGGTTTTATCACCCAGCATTTGCATGAGTTTGAAAGGAAACCGGGTGGCAGCATAACGTGCCGGGATCATGGCAATTTTTTTCATGCAGGCAAGATAAAAGTTTTTTTACAGTAGGCAGGCCAGCCGGGGAATCACAATGGGTGTCCGAAAAATCAATTTTTTTGGTAACCGCTAATCCCGATCGGTACTTTCGGGCAAGGTTTTGCTTTCGTAGCCGCATTGCCTGCACTGGTAAACCTTTTCGGGGGCTACCGCATAACTCGAAAAAATCCACGTGAGGATTGCAGTTAAATAATTGCCGGGATTTTTACGGGGCACTTCTATGAAATCCCGTCCATGGCATTGAGTGCATTGGGCCGATTGTAGGTATTCTTTATCGAACTGGTTCAACAAATCAGCGGCTTTGTAATAATCATCTGCAGCCACTTCCAGTTTTATGCCCCCGATGGCATTGCTCAGGATGGGATCAATGGTAACGGTATTTTCGTCTTTAAGGTAACAGTGAATCCCCTCCGATTGCAAACGTGTGAGCAGGATATTGGCCGAAAAGTAATTATCAAAAGTTCGGAGGGTGGTTGTTTGCATACATAAATTTACTTCATTTTTAAAGAGGCCGCAAGCAGCAAAAAGGGTATTAACATTAACAGGGATTCTTTGGATCATTTAAAACATGCAATGTGAGATAATGAAGTAGTATGAATGAATTGCTGAAAATCAAAGAATTGTACAATATCTGACGGCCTATTATATGATGATATTTTAACCTGGGAGAAAAGGCAGGGTTATTGGCACGCCGTTTAAAGATGCAGCATTCTCATCAGAAAAAGGGTCAGGGAAACGGAAATACCGCTGATCATGAAATGGTTGCTTCGTTTTGGCGTATCAGTTGAACTTTCCTATCTTGTAACCCCTTTCTAATCCCTCACCCCCGCCTTTTTTCAACAAAAACGGTTGAAGACTACAGTTCTGTTTTCATTAAAAAAATACTTGTTATGAAGAAAGTCTACCTGTTTTTGTTTTTAACCGTACTTGGCTTTGGATTGAACGCTCAAACGGTTAACATTGTTTCTAATCCCGGTACCAGCGGAAATATTATTCTTGGTGCCAGCACTTATCATGTAAGCGAATCCATTTATCTCGACAGCGAAGTAGGTTCGGGCAACTTCCTTACTGCCGGATCTGCCATTCAGCAGGTAAACTTCTTTATCAATACGGAAGGGGCGCCAACAGCAGTTAACAATTTCAGGATACATATGCGTAATATCCCCGCAGCAACTACTTCTGTTGCAAGCGGTGTATATTCAACAGCAGGTTATACACTTGTTTATGATGGTGTATTCAATGCCACGAGCCCCGATTTTATTGCAGGCGTAACCCTCACCACGCCATTTGTACGTACAGCAGGTTCTAACCTCCAGGTATTGATTGAACGCCTCAACAACGTAACACATACCGGAAACAGTTTCTTTGCTTCTGTAGGCAATGAAACAGACCCGCTATTAACAACATCAAGAAGGTATAACAACACAACTTTGCCAGCTTCTGGTGTAACATCATTAACTGCCACCAATTTCAGGCCGGCTATCCAGTTCGTGCATACGTTCCCGATAGATGCAGCAGTAGTAGCTGCTGGAGTGCCTGATGTAGTATCTTGTTACGATGCACCGCAAACCATTCAGGTAGAGATCCAAAACCAGGGATTAAATAATATTGCTGCGGGGTCGGTAGCAGTAAGGCTCGCTGTAAGCGGACCTAACACTTATACATCCACCGTAAACAATACAACCGTATTGCTGCCGGGCGAAACAGAAGTTATCACGTATTCAAATGTGAATATCAACAATGCAGGTGATAACCTGGTAGAAGCTTCTGTTACACTTGCAGGCGATGGAACTACCTATAATGATACTGCCTTCTTTTTAGCAACCACAGCTTCAACCCTGGGTGACCCTGTAACAACCAGTTATCCGATTGTAGAAGACGCTGAAACAACGTTACCCGTTTTTTCATATGCAGATCTTTTAGTAGGAGATGCTCAGTTGTGGACTTTACAAACTGGCAATTACACCAATACAGATCAAACCTCCCCACTGATCCCAAGGGCGCCAGGCTCAACTTTTTACCTGTTTGATTCATACAGTGGTACTGGTTCTGATGGTTTCATCAGCAGGCTCTATAGCAATTGCATCAAGATGCCAGCTACGTTGTCGCCCAACCCTGCACCTGTAACTACTTTGAGTTTCTGGATGAGCCACGATAATATTTTCTCGGTTGCCCCCAATGATTTCCCGGATAGCTTGTATGTAAATATTTCAACTGATAAAGGTGTTACCTGGACTAGGTTGTTGCCTGGTTTCCGCAGGTCGGATGCTACAGCACTTACACCCGTATGGAGGCAGGAACTGGTTAATATTTCTGCTTACAATGGCCAAACCATCCAAATTGGTTTTGAAGGCGTGAGCAAGTGGGGCAATGCATTTGGATTAGATGATATCACTATTAGCTTTTCAGGCGTAGCACCGGTAAACCTGATCAGTTTTGATGCAAGGCGCAGTGGTAACGTGAACAACCTTACCTGGAGTACCAGCCAGGAACAAAATACCAGCCGTTTTGCTATTGAGCGCAGCAATGATGGCCGCAACTTTACAGAGATTGGAACAGTAGCTGCAGCCGGCAACAGCAATGTAACACGCAACTACCGCTTCACAGATGCTAATCCTGCAAAAGGGATCAATTACTATCGTTTACGCATCATCGATACTGATAACAGCTTTAAGTTCAGCGATATTAAAAATGTGCGCAATTTAGGCGTAGCAGATATGGTCATTGCACCCAACCCGGTTCAACAAACCATCAAAATGTCACTTGAAGCAGAGAAGGCCGAAAAAGCAACTATTATCATCACAGATTTGAGTGGCAAACGTGTTTACAATGCACAATCGAATGTATTAGTTGGAACCAATAGGATTGAAATACCTGTTGCTAATTTTGCTAAAGGTTCATACATCGTAACCGTACAGCTCGCCGATCAGAATATTGTGAAGAAGTTCAATAAACTGTAATCACCCATTTAAAATGCAAAAGGCTGCACTATGTGCGGCCTTTTTTATTGCTAAACAATTTATTTTAATAGCTAGGTAACTTTTACTTGGGCGACCACGTATGTATTGTACAACATTACGATATGCCTGATATTTTAAAACTACTCTTTTTTTCAGCCGCCCTCTTTTCCTGTCAATCAAAAAAGCAGTCAAAGGAGGAAGCTTTTAAAAAAATTCAGGATGAACTCACACAAAAACTCACAGAGATCAGCAAACAAACTATTTTTAATGGATTTGGCGTTGCTTTAACGAATGAACACCAGGTGTTGTATCAGAATGGTTTTGGCATTGCGAATGTAGAAACTGGTGCAAAATATACAGAGCATACCATTCAAAACATTGCGTCTGTTTCTAAAACTTTTATAGGCATAGCTGTAATGAAAGCGCAAGAATTGGGTAAGTTGAAGTTAGATGACCCTATTGGTAAATATTTGCCTTTTAAAATTGAGCACCCAAAGTATCCCAAAGAACCAATTACGATCAGGCACCTGGTTACACATACATCTTCTATCATAGACAATGAAGAGTACTTACACAGAGCCTGGGTCCTATTTGACACCGTAAACCTGGCAGCCCATTTGAAATTAGATATTGGAGAATGTAAATTTAGTGCACCATCTACAGAAGTTGACATGGAAACATTTCTGTTGAATGTTTTAACCGGGGGGGGTAAATGGTTTAAACCGAATACTTTTTCTGAGTACAAACCAGGAACAGTGTATAATTATTCCAATATGGGTGCAACATTAGCTGCATTGGTGATTGAAAAAGCAACCGGTGAAAAATTTGATTCGTTTACCGAAAAATATATCATGCAGCCCTTGAAAATGGAAAGTACAGGCTGGGGACTAAGGGCTGTAAACCTAAACAACCATTCAAAGCTTTACATGGATAAAACAACTGCATACCCATTTTATCTGTGCGTAACTTATCCAGATGGAAGCATCATCACTTCTAGCAGCGATATGAGTAAATATATCCTTGAGCTGATGAAAGGGTTTACCGGCAAAGGCAGCTTATTGAATAAAGACAGCTACCGCGAATTTTTTACGCCTCAATTGAAAAGCAATCAATTTATTGAGAGGGACACGAGTGAGTTTGGGGATTATAATATTGGGATTACCATGAGCTTTGGCCCAACAGGAAATTTTGGGCATTTTGGCGGCGACCCGGGCTTATTTTCTGTTATATATTTTGATACCACCCTAAAAACAGGAAAATATTATATTACCAATACGGATGCGAGCGGCCCAGAATCGGGCAAATTCCATGGGCAAATAGTGAAACTGCTCGACGAATACAGTGAAAAATTGAACAGGCTCAGTAAGCAAATGAATTAAAGCTGGCATCAGTTAATCGCACACAAAGGGGGATGGAATAAAAAACGCTTTCGGAAGAACCGAAAGCGTTTATATGTATGGGTTAGATAAAGATTAGTTGTTGAGCATAAGTGGCATAACCAGCATCAGTAATTCCTCTCCTTCTCCCTGCTCGCTTGGTTTTATTATGCCTGCCTTGGTAGGGGTACTCAGTTCCATGTTTACTTCAGCAGTATCTGCGCCATTGAGCATTTCAATCAGGAATTTTGCATTGAAAGCAATCTGAAGGTCTTCCCCATCATATTGGCAGGCCATGCGTTCGTTTCCTTCGAAACTGAAATCAACATCCTGTGCTGCCAGTTGCAACTGGTTTCCACTGATGGTAAGTGCAACCTGGTTGGTGCTTTTGTTACTAAATATGCTTACACGGCGGAGGGCACTTTGGAAATCATTCCTGTTCACCACCATTTTATAAGGATTGTCTGTTGGGATCACTACTTTATAATCGGGGAAACGAGCATCTATAAGGCGGCACACCAGTTCTGTTCCACCATGGGTAACAAAAAGGTGGTTGCTATTATACGAAACCGTTAGTTCATCGTCATTATCGGGCAATGCACCTTTGAGGAGGTTGAGTGGTTTCTTAGGTACAATGAAAGAATCTTTTTGCGGGCACTTTACATCTTTGCGTGTATAACGTACAAGCCTGTGGGCATCTGTAGCCACAAAAGTGATCCCTTTTTTATCGAGTTCGAAAAAAACACCGGTCATCGCAGGGCGAAGGTCATCGTTGCTTACTGCAAAAATGGCTTTGTTGATGGCGGTTACCAGGGCCGAAGAGGTCATGGTAAAAGAATTGGCTTCATCTGCCTGTGGTTCCCTGGGGAAATTATCGGGGTTCTCACCCATCACTTTATACTTGCCATTGTCGCTCGTTATCTCGACCCCGAAATTTTTATCGATATTAAAAGTGAGTGGCTGTTCGGCAATATTCTTTAATGAATCCATGAGGATTTTTGCCGGGATACAAACTTTGCCACTGTCTTTGGCTTCAATATCCATGTGAACTTTCATCACCGTTTCCAGGTCGGTAGCTACCACCGTGAGTTTGTTCTTTTCAATTTCAAATAAAAAATCTTCGAGAATGGGTAATACAGTATTCGCATTGATAACGCCGCTGATCTGCTGCAGTTGTTTCAGTAATGCCGAAGAAGAAACAATAAACTTCATACGTTAGATTTAAAAGTAGCCAAAGATAAAAGATTGCTGCTTATGAAACGCAGATAATTTCTAATTTCACCCGAGAAGGGCGCAGAAGCTATGGATGTAAAAAATATTGGAACAGAAAAGGCATTGCAAAAGATACGGCAATACTGTGCTTACCAGGAACGCAACCACCGGGAAGTAAAGGAAAAACTATACAGCTTTGGTTTGTACAGAGACGAGGTAGAACAGTTGTTGGCTCAACTGATAGAGGAAAATTACCTGAACGAAGAAAGATACGCCATTGCATTTGCAGGCGGAAAATTCAGGATGAAAGGTTGGGGCCGCATAAAAATCAGGCACCAGCTGAAACAACAGCAGGTAAGTGACTACTGCATCAGGAAGGCGCTGGCAGCTATTGATGAGGATACATACCTGGGGCAGTTACAAAAGCTGCTGGACGACAAAAATGAGGCACTCCGAAATGAAAAAAACAGTTTTGTACGCAGGAAAAAAGTGCAGGCCTACCTGATGCAGAAAGGCTATGAACCCGACCTTATTTATGAGCTGCTAAAAGACCGCTGAAAAGTATCCGTGTTAAAAATGCTGCAAACGTTCCTCTTTGAACTACCTTTGCCCAATGGCAGAAGATCTCAGTATTTCAAAGGGCACAAAACAGGAGCAATATGAAAACCTGTTGCCACAAATAGAAGCGATCATATTGGGGGAGCCAGACCTGGTGGCCAACCTGGCCAATGTAACCGCTGCATTAAAAGAGCAATTTGGCTGGCTTTGGGTAGGTTTTTACCTCGTAAAACAGGATGAGCTGGTATTGGGCCCTTTCCAGGGGCCGGTAGCCTGCACCCGCATTAAATTGGGAAGAGGGGTATGTGGTAGTAGCTGGCAGCAGGCCATGACATTGATTGTGCCCGATGTTGAAAAATTCCCGGGGCATATTGCTTGCAGCAGTTTATCAAAATCGGAAATTGTTGTGCCGCTTTTTAAAGATAGAAAAGTATGTGCTGTGCTGGATGTAGATAGTGATGCACTCAACAGTTTTGATGAAACCGACCGTTATTATCTTGAAGCCATCACAAAGCTGATCTGTTTTTAAATATTTATTTAGTATCCTTCCAGCTCCACAAATACCTGCATGCATAAGTACGGTATGGTTTCCACTTGCTGGCAATCGTATTCATTTTTTCGCGAAATGCTTTTTTATCTGCAGGGTCGAGCTTGTACAATTTTGCCATCGCCTGCTGGATACCGAGGTCGTCTACTGCAAAAACGTCTTCCCTTCCCAATGCAAACATCAGGACCATCTCTGCGGTCCAGCGACCCACCCCCTTAATCTGCGTAAGAAAATCAACCAATTCCTCATCGCTCATTTTATGCAGGCGGGCATCTGTGATTTTATGTTCGATGAAGAATGCACAAACATTGTGAACATACTTCGCTTTTGCATTGGATAACCCAATGGCACGAAGGGTTTCAAAAGGGGTGGCCGCAATGGCAGGAGCAGTTGGGGTTTTCTTTCCGTACAATGCAAGAAAACGTTTGTAAATAACATCGGCAACTTTGGTGCTCAGCTGCTGGCTCATGATAGATGCACAGAGGTACAGGTAAATGTTTTTTTTATGGCGGAGGATTTGCGGCTCCTGCAGTACAATTATTTTATGTAATTTTTTATCCTTGCTGAGATGTGTGAGATGTTGCATCATTCAATTTGCAACTTTTTGATAAGGTAGGCAAATCATTTTTGGTTGGTCTTTTGGCATTTTTGTATATTTAATAGTATCCGTAGCGAAACTGTTCTATATGGCAATTGTAATTTGCCTGTCAATTTTTAATTGAACCCGATTAATTATTATCATGTTAACTGAAAAAGATTTTATTCATCTGTACCGCACATATTCCAATGAACAGTTATTGGAAATTCATCAGGACATAGAAGGATATTCAGCTGAAGCAAAATCGGCCCTCCATAAAATCATACAGGAGAAAGGAGGAGAAGAGGTGTTACTAAAAAGCCAGCAGGAACAGTCGGATATTCAAAAAGAAAGGGTTAGGATCTTTAAT
>JBPOHG010000064.1:0-14074 GCA_052035835.1 Bacteroidota bacterium
ACATCAGCAATGTATTAAACGTAGCAGCCAGGGCTACCCCGGTAAGTACAAAGAAAATAAGTGCAAAATATTCTGAAACATGCTCCCCTACTTTTTCTACGTCGGGCCCACTCAGTAAAAAAAACAACAAAGTAGCGCCAAGGGCTATGGCAATAAAAGTGAGGTTAAAATTATCGGCACGCAACATATCATGCACAGGTATAGAGAAGAAAGCTTTATGCGTGAAGAGTTCAATTGCATTGGCAGCAAAAATCAACAGCAACCCACCGATGGCCAGGTATTTGGGCACCGTTTTGCTTTTGATGAATACGCCACCAAACATCATCACCACCCCCCATATTGCAGATAATATAATTGCGTTCATAATTACTGAATGTACATTCTTTATTTTTCTGGTTCCCTATTGCTGTTATACCTCCATTTATTGTACCCTCATCAAAAGATGGTTCACGGCATCTTTGGTAAGGTCGATCACCGGCTGCGGGAATATGCCAATAATGAAAATAATAAGGACGATTACCGACAGCGCCAGTTTCTCATTCCATGAAATTTCTTTTACCATTTCTGTCACCGGGTTTACAGTGCCATAAAATACTTTTTGAATCATATTCAAAGTATATACTGCCGACAAAATGATCCCAATACCAGCTGCAGCAGCATACCAGGGATTAAAATTATAAAGGCCGCTAAACATCATAAACTCACCGGTAAATGCGTTCGTAAGTGGCAATGCGATATTTGCCAGCGCAACGATCACCAACAGGATGGTTAATGTGGGGGCTTTTTCGGCCAAACCGCCCAGTTGGGAAATATTTTTTATGCCTGTTTGCCTTTCAATCAATTCAACTACGATCCACATCCCGATAATATTCACGCCATGGTTAAACATTTGCAGCATCACACCCTGAACACCTGCTTCTTTCATGGAAAAAATTGCTGCACACATTAAACCGATATGTGCAATAGAAGAATAAGCCACAAGCCGCTTAACATTGTCTTGCACCATGGCAATACAACTCGCATAAATGATACCTATGATCGAGAGGATCATAACAATATTATCAAACTTCAACACGGCGGATGGGAAGATCGGCAGCAGCCAGCGAATAACAGCAAACAAACCCATTTTCACCATAATGCCACTCAACACCATCGTTACAGGTGTTGGTGACTGGTCGTAAGCATCGGGTTGCCAGGTATGAAATGGGAATACCGGCATCTTGATGGCAAAAGCCACGAAGAATAACCAGAACAACCAGTTTTGATCGCCTGCAGTTAGTTGTGCCGAATAAAAGGAGCTAAGCGAGAACGAATGTGCAGCAACCGTTCCATCTTCAAAAGTCCTTGAACCGGTATGAAGGTAGATATAGATGATGCCAATCAGCATCAGCAAAGATCCCGCAAACGTATACACGAAGAATTTAAAAGTAGCCTGTATCCTGCGTTCACCCCCCCAACGGCTGCTGAGAAAATATACAGGTATCAAAGCAAGTTCCCAGAAGAAATAGAAAGTGAGTGCATCATAAGCGCAAAAAACACCCATTAACCCTGCCTGGCTCAGCAACATCAACCCATAAAAAGAACTTGGGTTTTTATACTTATGAGCCGATGTGGAAAGGAAAATCAACGGAAAACCCAATGCAGTTAAGAAAGTAAGCAGGCGCCCGGTTCCATCCAAACCAATATAATAATTGGCGCCAAGGTGCTTCAGCCAGATATAGTTCACATTGTTATAAGAAACGAACTTTTTATCCGTGTAAAACAATGTTGCTACTGAAATCGCCAATACGATCAGTGAACTGAACATGGCAATGTTCTTTGCACTGTTTTCTTTCCCTGCAATAAAACAGAGTATCCCTGCCAAAACTGGCAACCAAATCAGTAATTCCGGAAATGTAATATAACTACCCAACGTTGAATATTTTTACAGGAAAAATTGAATAATAAATAATGCCAGCATGCCAAGCACCATCAATAAAACATAAGCGCCTACCAGGCCGCTTTGTATCCAGCGCAACTGACGGCTGCCGTAATTAACTGCTTTGCCTACCCCATTCACTATGCCATCAATCCCTTTTTTCTCAACAAAATTGCTGAAGAATGAAGAGAGTACCCCAAGTGGCTTTACTATAACTGCGTTGTACAGTTCATCTACATACCACTTGTTTTCGAGGACTTTACCCAACCCACTGGCCGTAGTTTCCTTATAATTTTTAAACCTCACCCAGGCAAATATGATGGCTGCAATTACCAATCCTGTAGACAAGCCCATCAGCATGTACTCGGTACTGTGAGTAAGCTGGTGTGTTGTGGATTTAACCACTGGTGCCAGGAAAGCTCCCAGTTCATGATGACCGCCCAACGCCTCTGGGATACCGATATATCCACCAATCACACTTAAAATGGCGAGTACTATCAAAGGTATGGTCATGGCCTTCGGGCTCTCGTGTAAATGATGCTCCTGTTCATGTGTACCACGAAATTTGCCGGTAAAAGTGATCATATACAAACGGAACATATAGAATGCTGTCATCAACGCAGCAAACAAAGCGATATAATAAAGAGCCGGGTTGTGCGCATAAGTACCGGCAAGGATTTCATCTTTTGAAAAGAAACCCGAAAATCCCGGAATACCGGCAATAGCAAGGCATCCTATAAAGAAAGTAATGCTTGTAATTTTCATATGGCTGTGCAATCCGCCCATCTTACGAATGTCCTGCTCGCCACCCATGGCATGAATCACACTACCGCTACCAAGGAACATCAGGGCTTTGAAGAAAGCATGCGTGAGAACATGAAAAACGGCTGCCACATAATTTCCGGTACCCAGGGCCAGGAACATAAATCCCAACTGGCTCACTGTAGAATAAGCAAGTACCTTTTTTATATCATTCTGTTGAATGGCAATGGAAGCAGCCAGCAAAGCAGTGGCTAAACCAATGATGGTAATGATGTCTTGCGTATGCGGTGCCAGTGAGAACAAAACATTGCTGCGTGCAATCATATAAATACCTGCAGTAACCATTGTAGCGGCATGGATAAGCGCACTAACCGGTGTTGGGCCAGCCATCGCATCGGGCAACCAGGTATATAAGGGGATTTGTGCACTTTTACCGGTAGCGCCTACAAACATCAGCAGGGTAATTCCTGTGATATCCATGGCCGTTAGTTTGGCAAGATTGGCGGCACTGAACACCTCATCATAAGAAACCGTGCCTATCCTGGCAATCAGCCAAAAAAGGGCGAGCAGGAACCCAAGGTCGCCAATACGGTTCATCACAAATGCTTTCTTGGCTGCGTTGGTATAATCATTGTTCCTGAACCAGTAACCGATGAGCAGGTAAGAACAAAGCCCTACTCCTTCCCAACCAATAAACATGATCACATAGTTGGCGCCCATTACCAGGAGCAACATAGAAAAAACAAAGAGGTTGAGGTATGCGAAATATCTGGCAAAATCCTTTCCATCTTCATCATGCATATAAGCAGTTGAATAAACATGGATGAGGAAGCCAACCCCGGTGATGATAAGCAGAAAGAGTGAAGAGAGTTGGTCGAGCTTAAAATCAAAACCAATTTTAAATGCCTCGATATTGATAAAATCGAAATAATGAAGCATGGCTGTTTGGCCCGACTTCACCTGCATAAACACCATCAGGCTTAGAATAAAGGAGCCCAATACCACCACGCTGCCAATCATGCCCGACATGGTTTTCGAAAGCGCCTTCCTCCCCAATCCATTGATCAAAAACCCGATCAGTGGCAATACGGGAATCAGCCATGCTATCTGAAAAATATTACTCATAAGAAGTAAAAAATTAAAAATGAAGTTCAGGAACAGCAACCGCTATGCGCTGATTTCACTTTTATATTGAATTAGTTTTTTAGCCTGTTTAAAAAATTCACATCCACCGAATGTATATTACGGTACATCATCACTATAATGGCGAGCCCTACACTCACTTCTGCTGCCGCCACTACCATGATAAAGAAAACAAAAATCTGTGCATCACTGGCATAGGTAGCCGAAGCTTTTGCCACCGGGTCTATGGCATGCATTTTAGAAAATGCAACCAATAACAGGTTCACAGCATTGAGCATTAATTCGATGCACATAAAAATGATGATGGCATTGCGGCGTACCAATACACCTACGATGCCAATGCTGAAGAGTACCAGTGATAAAGCTATATAAGCTTTGATATCCATGTCTTATAATTTCACGTATAAGCCTACACCCAATGTAGATGAGGCTGGTTGAACAGATAATATATCTTTTACTTTCTTTCTTACTACGCCATTGAAAATATCCACTGCCTTGTAAGAAGCTGCTTTCGTTAGAATTTTAGTGAGTACGCCTGTAGCAACCGACCCAAGTGCCGGGAAGATTAACCGCTTCACGTCCTTACTGTCAAACTTATCATCGGCCAACCCACGCACTGCACTGTATGTAGTAACAAGTGTTCCGCCTGCCGCAAGGATCTTGTATACGACCAACCCTGTTTTGTACGTCTTATAAAATTTCATAACATCCCCGATCCCTTTTTTCTGAAGGATATCCCCGAGTATGCCAACTCCTTTAAGTTTTTCCCCCAGCACACCCACTTTATTGATCTGGTAGTTACCCAGGCTAAAAACAGGATTGAACCCTTTTTTTACTTTCAGCAGTTTGGATTTGCCGAGGATATCATCCAGATTAAAAGGAATGTCTTCCAGTTTGATCTGTGCAGCAGCAGGCATGGAACTCATAGCGAGTATCCATAAGAGTAAGCACAGTTTGATCATTCTTTTCATCTGATACTATTTTGTTTATTCTTAATCTTTCTTGCCGATCACTACGGCACCAATCATTGCACTAAGGAACAACACACTGCTGATCTCAAATGGCAAAACATAATTTTTGAACAGGGTCATGCCCAATACTTTTATTAAACCTGCATCCCCTCCATTCATCAGCACCGGTTGCTCAGTATCAATTTTCATGATGGCTGCAATCAATATCAGCAACAGCGACCCTCCCGACACCACCCCAACCAACTGCAACCGGTAATTCTTTACTGGTTCCGTTTCTGCATTCAGGTTCATCAGCATCACAACAAACAGAAACAACACCATGATAGCCCCTGCATACACAATGATATTTACGATGGCCAGGAACTGTGCATTCAACATAATATAATGGCCCGAAATAGCAAAGAACACCAGGATCAGCCACAAAATACTGTGTACCGGGTTCTTGCTCAGGAGCATCATGATGGCACTGCCAACCGCCATCGCAGATAATAACATAAACGCTAGTGTGGTAATACTCATTCCTGACAATTATCTAATTAACCGTTTCTTTTTTTGGCCTGTTGCCCAATGCTTTCTGATAGGCTTCCGGGTTTTCTTTCGGATGCGGGATCAGCAAATCTTTTTTACCATAAATAAACTGCTTGCGCTGGTAATCTGCCGGCGTAAAAGTTTCACTGAGGTAAATGGCATCTTTCGGACAAGCCTCTTCACATAAACCGCAAAAAATACAACGCAGCATATTGATTTCATACCGGGCTGCATACTTTTCTTCCTTGTATAAATTTTCTTCCCCGGGTAAACGTTCTGCTGCTTCCATGGTGATGGCTTCAGCAGGGCAAGCTACGGCACACAATCCGCATGCTGTACAGTTTTCCCTTCCTTCGGCATCCCTGTTCAGGATATGCAAACCCCTGAATACCGGGCTAAAAGGCCGTTGCTTCTCGGGATAATTGATCGTAGGCTTTTTCTTGAAAATGTGGCTGAATGTGATCATCATCCCTTTGAAGATCGCAGGCAGGTACATTTTTTCCAACCAGTTCATGGGCCTCCGGTCTACTGCTTTTACTTTGTTGGTTAATGCTTGCATTTTTTATAAAAGGTTTGCAAAAATAGTGTTTTAAAATCCTGATCTATTTATTAAAATATAAAATCACAGCACCCGTCACCAGCATGTTAAACAATGCCAACGGGATCAATATCCTCCAACCCAGGTGCATCAGCTGATCGTATCTGAAACGCGGGATCGTCCAACGTACCCACATAAACAGGAAAATAAAGAAACTAACTTTCAACATCAACGCTGCTACGCCTACAATGGCTGCAATATTGGGGCTGAGGTTTGCTTCATTTACAAATGGCATATCATACCCACCGAAAAACAACGTAGCCATGATCACACTGCTTACAAACATGTTGATATATTCGGCAAAAAGGTAAAAACCAAGTTTCATGGAGGAATACTCTGTATGGTAACCTCCTATCAGTTCATTTTCTGCTTCAGGAAGATCGAATGGCGTTCTGTTACATTCAGCAAATGCACAAATCAGGAAGATGAGGAAACCCAATGGCTGGTAAACAATATTCCACATTCCGTTTTGCTGCTGAACCACCATTTCTTTTAAGCTAAGTGAGCCGGTAATCATGAGCAATGCAATCAGCGAGATACCCATCGCAAGTTCATAACTGATAATCTGCGAAGCTGCCCTTAATCCACCCAGCAATGAAAACTTATTGTTACTGGCCCATGAACCAATCATAATACCATATACGCCCAGGCTTACAACGCCAAATACATATAGGATTCCAATATTTACATCTGCAATTTGAAGATTGATATCCCTTCCAAACAATTGTACCTTATCTCCCCATGGAATTACGGCACTTGTCATGGTAGCTGTTAGCATGGCCAGTGCAGGGCCAAGAATAAAAAGGAATTTGGAAGAAAAGTTGGGAATGATTTCTTCCTTAAAAAATAATTTCACCCCATCAGCAAGTGGTTGTAATAAACCAAAAGGCCCTGCCCTGTTGGGTCCACGCCTGTCCTGAAGGATCGCTGCCACTTTCCTTTCTGCGAACGTGGTATACATGGCTATCACCAGTGATGCAGATACCACAACCACAATCAGTACCAGTTTTTCAATTATGTATGGAAGATCTACTGCTAAAAACATGTTTTAATAATTGCGGGTTTCAATAACCCTGATGAGTTCCCTATTTTACTTTTTAAAATCACTGCTGTGAGCGGGCCTGTCGAGATCGCTCAACTGTACACCGGGTTTATTCACTTCACTGATGGTATGGATATCCATCAATAATTTCGGTGCAACCCCGTCCATCACTTCTTTCACAGTTTCTTTCGGCTGCTCCAGCACTTTATATTTATTTGCTCCAATCACAGAATGCCTGCTGATGGTGGTTAACCCCTCGATTGCCCAGTCGCTGGTTTGCTTTTTATCGAAACGGCAGGTATTGCAAATCCATCCTGGTTTTCCATCAAAACTTTGCACTTCCCCCCACTGGTCTTTTCTGGCAGTAACCCTGAACACTTCATCACCACGGAGCCATAGGGTTGCTTTACCGCAACAACCGGGCGTTTCACAATTACGGTGCGCATCAACAGGCTTGGTAAACCAAACCCTGTTTTTAAACCTGAACGTTTTATCCGTTAAAGCGCCAACCGGGCAAACGTCGATCATGTTACCTGAGAAATCATTATCAATCGCCCTGGATATATACGTAGAGATAGCGGCATGGTCTCCCCTGTCTACAACACCATGCACCCGCTTTTTGGTAATTTGATCTGCAACATATGTACAGCGGTAACAAAGGATACAGCGTGTCATATGCAGTTGGATATATGGCCCGATATCTTCTTTCTTAAATGTTCGGCGTGCAAACTGGTAACGTGTTCCTTCTTTACCATGCTCATAACCCAAATCCTGTAAATGGCATTCGCCAGCCTGGTCGCAGATGGGGCAATCGAGCGGATGGTTCAAGAGAAGAAATTCTACCACCCCATTTCTTGCATCCACCACTTTTTCGCTGGTAATATTTTTTACAATCATGCCGTCCATTACGTTCGTACGGCAGCTTGCTACCAGTTTAGGCATCGGCCTGGGATCGGCAGTTGACCCAGCAGCTACTTCTACAAGGCAGGTACGGCATTTCCCGCCACTACCTTCCAGCTTGCTGTAATAGCACATAGCCGGTGGCGTTACATCGCCCCCAATCTGCCTCGCCGCTTGTAAAATTGTTGTCCCGGGCGCAACATCTATAGTGATGTTATCAATGGTGACTTTTATGGTATTCTGATCAGACATAAATCAAAATTAAAAAGTAGAAAATCCAACCATTACTACTTAATCTTTACTAAAATTGAAGCAACGAATTCATTCAACTCCCAGACTTCAATTATTCATTTATTTTTCATCTTTCTTCAACTGAACCGGTTTTTCTGTAGGTACAAATCAACAACAGTTCATTCTTATACTTTACCCATGCTGATGTTACCCTGCCACCGGCACATGGATCGGATCTGCGTAATGTGCCAGCCCGTAATTTTCTGTCAAACATTTTTCGGGGTTCTTTACATGCCATTCAAACTCATCACGGAAATGCCTGATCGCTGCGGCAACAGGCCATGCTGCGGCATCTCCGAGCGGACAAATCGTATTGCCTTCGATCTTGCGCTGAATATCCCACAACAGGTCGATATCACTCATTTTTCCTTTTCCTTTTTCTATATTCAAGAGCAGTTTTTCCATCCATCCCGTTCCTTCGCGGCAAGGGCTGCATTGGCCGCAACTCTCATGGCGATAGAACCTCGCAAGTGTATACGTATGCTTAACAATACACTGGTCTTCATCCAGCACGATAAACCCTCCCGAACCCATCATGGTACCGGTTGCAAAGCTGCCATCTGCAAGGCTTTCGTAATTCATCAGGCGCTTTTCCCCTTTGGCTGTGGTAAGCAGCAGGTTTGCAGGAAGTATAGGTACAGATGAACCACCAGGGATACATGCTTTGAGCCTTTTTCCGTTGGGAATACCGCCACAATATTCGTCGCTGAAAATAAATTCCTCTACAGAGATCGTCATATCAATCTCATAAATACCGGGTTTATTGATATTGCCACAGGCAGAAATCAATTTTGTACCGGTAGATTTTCCAACGCCGATTGTTGAATATGCTTCTCCACCTTCATTGATAATAGGAACAACAGCTGCCAGCGTTTCTACATTGTTTACAACGGTTGGGCAACCCCATAAGCCTTTCACTGCCGGAAATGGTGGCTTTATCCTTGGGTTCCCACGTTTGCCTTCAAGCGACTCCAGCAGGGCTGTTTCCTCCCCGCATATATAAGCACCGGCCCCTCGCTGTACATAAATCTCACAATCGAAACCAGAACCCTGGATATTTTTACCCAACCATCCGTTTTGCTTTGCCTCTGCTATGGCCGCTTCCAGGATATCGGTGATCCAATCGTATTCGCCACGAATATAGATGTAGCTGGTATTGCTTCCTAACGCAAACGAAGACACGATCATTCCTTCAATCAGGATATGCGGAATGAATTCCATCAGGTACCTGTCTTTGAACGTACCTGGTTCGCTCTCATCGGCATTGCATACCAGGTAACGGGGAACACCCTCGGGCTTGGCCAGGAAACTCCATTTCATCCCGGTAGGGAACCCTGCGCCTCCACGGCCACGCAAACCACTTTTTTTCACTTCTTCCACGATCTCGGCCGGCTGCATCTTCAGCGCTTTCTCAACGCTTCTGTATCCACCTTCCCTGCGATACGCATCAAAGTGGCGTATCCCTGGAACATGTGCTTTGTCTAGTAATAATTTCTTAGCCATATATCCGCTGTGCAGATGATTAAATATGTTATTCCTTAATTATTTTTTTTAGCGTATACTTCCTGGCGGGAAGATCATTTTTTTGCTTTCCATCCATGCCCAGTTGAAGAAGGGTTTGCTCGCCAACTGCATATTTTGATGGTGCATCGGTGATGCCATCCAACACAATGCTGTTACCGTTGGCCCAACTAAACTTTCCTTCAAATGTTACCGGTTTTCCTGAACCCTTCCCTTTACCTTTATATACAATCAATTTTTTATAAGTCAGGTCTTTGTTCAGTATAACAGTGGTTTCCATTCCATCACAATCGTCGCATGGAAGGGTCCCTTGATAAGTACCCGCCCAATCAAGTGAATTCTGCGAATGGTGTGCTGTATCTATCGCAGCCGAAACCACATTGCTTTCAGTCATTACTTTCATGGTAGAAACTGTATCCTGTGCCGTACTTTGTTCGGCCTTCTTATCCTCGCTGCATGAACAGAGGCATACTACCATTAAAAGAATGAACAACCTGATCGTACTCATCTGTAAACTTTTAGTTTGCTTTAGAACGGCATTCTTCAATAATGGCATCCACTTTTTCTTTGGTTAGATGCTCCCTATACGTTTTTCCAAATTGCATCATGGGTGCGTAACCACAGGCACCCAGGCATTCAACTGTCTTAAGGGTAAACAACCCGTCTGCCGTTGTTTCACCAACAGCAATGTTTAATTTCTGCTTGATATAATCAATGATATGGTCACTTCCATTCAACATGCAAGGCCCGGTTTGGCATACTTCGAAAACGAATTTACCTACCGGTTTCAAATTGTACATACTGTAGAAACTGGCCACTTCATACACTTCAATGGGTTCAATTTGCAAAAGCGATGCTACATAATCCATCACCGGCACATCGAGCCATCCGCCAAATTCTGTTTGGGCCAGGTGCAGGACTGGCAATAGGGCGCTTTTTTGTTTCCCCTGTGGATAACGGGCAATGATCTCGTTAACCCTGTTCATTTTTTCCGGTGAAAAAGCTATCATATTCATGCTGGTATCTGTAGATGTGGTGAATTCCTTCACCGCATCATTATTCAAAAATTATGCATCCAGTTCCCCTGCAATCAGGTTGAGGCTGCTCATTGTGATTACTGCATCACTCAACATGCCATTCTGCACCAATTCCGGGAATGCCTGGTAATAAATAAAACAAGGCCTCCTGAAATGGAGCCTGTACGGTGTCCTTCCTCCATCAGAGATGAGGTAAAAACCAAGTTCTCCATTGGCGCCTTCCACCGCATTGTATACTTCTCCTGCCGGGATATCGGTTTCCCCCATAATAATCTTAAAGTGGTAGATCAGCGCTTCCATCTTTGTATATACATCCTTTTTCTCGGGCAGGTAATAAGCTGGTACATCTGCATGGAATACTTCGGCTGCTGCACCTTTGAACTCCTGTACTTTCCTGTACGCCTGCTTGATGATATGGAGGCTTTGCCACATTTCCTGGTTGCGTACAAGGAATCGGTCGTAACAGTCGCCGGTAGTCCCTACCGGTATGGTGAAATCGAAATCCTGGTAACTGCTGTATGGACTATGAACACGCACATCGTAATCTACCCCTGCTGCTCGAAGGTTGGGTCCGGTAAACCCGTAGTTCATGGCCCTTTCTGCTGAAATGGGGCCACAACCAATGGTACGTTCCATAAAAATCCGGTTACGGGTAAAGAGGTTTTCAAACTCTTTTAACTGTGCCGGGTACCCGCTTTTATCATCTAAGAATTTTTCTAATTTTTCGAAAGCTGTATTGGTGAAATTTCTTTCAAACCCGCCGATGCGTCCAATATTGGTCGTAAGCCTGGAGCCACACACTTCTTCATAAATTTCATAAATCAGTTCACGGAACTGCATTACATATAGGAACCCCGAATAAGCGCCACTGTCTACGCCAACAATTGAATTGCAAATCAGGTGATCGGCAATCCTGGCCAGTTCCATAATAATGACCCGAAGGTAATCTACCCGTTTAGGTGTTTCTACCCCTAGTAATTTCTCACAGGTAAGGTGCCATCCCATGTTGTTGATGGGCGATGAGCAATAATTCAACCTGTCGGTAAGGGGTGTAATCTGGTAAAGCGGCCGCCTTTCAGCGATTTTTTCAAAAGCACGGTGGATATACCCTACTGTTGAAGTCGCTTTCATAATGCGCTCTCCATCCAGTTCCAGGATATTCTGAAATACACCATGCGTAGCCGGATGGGTTGGACCCAGGTTAAGCGTGGTGGTTTGCTTTTCTATACTTCCTTCGGGTAAAAGAATATGGTCACTCATAATAAAAATCAATGGTAAAGAACTGCACCCATTTTTGTAATAGGGCAGCCCTGTTGTTATTTAACGCCCGAACATCTCGTCATCCTTGTCGATCCTGGTTTGGTCCTCCAGAGGAAACTCCTTCCTCAGCGGGAAATAATCCATTTCATCTACATTCAAAATCCTGATCAGGTTGGGATGCCCCACAAAGTTCACCCCATAAAAATCATAGGTTTCCCTTTCCATAAAGTTGGCCGATTGAAACAATGCGGTAGCACTAAAAACATCGGGTTGCTCAACGCTTGTAAATACCTTAAAACGGATGCGTACATTATCTACCCAGTTGTGCAAATGATACACAACGGCTAGTTCTGCCCCTTTGTTATCAGGATAATGCACAGCCTGTAAATCGGTAAGGAAAGTAAATTTAAGCTCGGGGTCATCAAATAAAAACTGCATCACTTTCAGGTTGAGTTCCTTTGGAGCGCTGAAAGTAAGCATGCCGTATGGCTCCTGCCAGTTGAATAACTGATCGGGAAATTTATCTGTTAGCCTTTGCCGTATGGTTTCGTTTGTCAACATAAATGAACATCAAAAATTAAATTTCGGCACCATGGAAGTTATTCAATTCCGTAACTTCCAAGTAACTCTTTATAATGGTCGCTATGCCTTCTGCGCAGGCTTTCGGCGTGTACAAGCTCCTGGATTTTTATAAACCCGTCGAGAATTGCTTCCGGCCTTGGCGGGCAACCCGGCACATATACATCTACAGGTATGATCTGGTCGATTCCCTGTAACACCGAGTAAGTGTCGAAAATCCCACCGCTGCTGGCACATGCACCCACTGCAATTACCCAGCGTGGCTCGGCCATTTGCACATATACCTGTTTTAAAACGGGTCCCATTTTTTTGGCAATGGTTCCCATCACCATCAGCAAATCGCACTGACGGGGAGAAAACCCCACCCTTTCAGATCCAAACCGGGCCAGGTCGTAATGGCTGGCCATGGTTGCCATGAACTCGATACCACAGCAACTGGTAGCAAAAGGCAATGGCCAAATGGAGTTTTTCCGGGCCAGGCCCACCACTTTCTCGAAACTGGTAGCCATGAACCCTTCCCCCATGTACCCTTCGGGGATACCCTGGAACTTGACAGTATTATTGAATTGTACGGGACGTGACATATTAAATTAATCTTCCCACTTAAGGGCACCTTTTTTGAAAATATAGATAAAGCCAGCCAGGAACAGGCTTACAAACATCACCACAGCGGCAAAGCCTTCCCAGCCCAGTTCCCTGAAATTAACAGCGTATGGATAGAAAAAGATCACTTCTACGTCAAATAAAACGAACAGGATGGCAACGAGGAAATACTTAATGGCCATTGGTTGGCGGGCATTCCCCTTGATTTCTATACCACTTTCGAAATTCTGCAGCTTATCGGCTGTTTTTCTTTTAGGGCCCAGGAGATCCGACCCAAAAATGATGGTAAATACAAGGCCGAGGGCAAAAACTACCTGTAATACAATCGGCAGGTAATTTTCTGCATTGTTTACAGTGGCCTGAAGTAAGAAAAACTGCATAGCGATGCTGATTTTAAATGGTGAGCAAAAATACGGCAGCAACATTAATATACAATGCGATACAGTATAAAAACACAAATTAAAAGCCCGTTATAACAGTATAACGGGCTTAAAGTTGAACAAGTTCAATGTTTTTAATTATTTCTTCGGCTTTGCAGGCTTTTGTGGCGCTGCAGACTTTTTTGGCGGTGCTTTAGGATCATTCTTACTGATGAACTCTCTGTTGGATTGCAATTGCGTATCTGCAGGATCAAGGGCAATTGCTTTGTCAACATAGGATAAAGAAGTAGCCTGGTCTTTCTTCACGTTGTAATAGTATTCAATAAAATACTTGTAAGAACCCATCAGCTGGTCTTTTACCTTGGTTTTGTCAGCTTCTTTTTCTCCAATTTCAATGGCCTTGGTGTAGGCAGGAACTGCCAGGCCCAATTGGCCAGTAGTATCAATTCCGGCATTTGATTTTCCTATCATATAATAACCGAAAATATCTTCGGGAAATTTCTCGGTATACATATTGAAAACTGCAATGGCTGAATCGTAC
>JBPOHG010000209.1:0-2926 GCA_052035835.1 Bacteroidota bacterium
CATATTGTTTCTACCAGTGAAGATGAGCGGTTTGTTTTTTTAAATATAACGGATCGGGGTAAAGGAAAAATGGGCAATGCTTTGTGGTATTTTGATGATAAAAGCGCCGACAAAAAGTTTAAACCTATTATTAAAGAGCCGGGTGAATTTGACTACGATTTCATTACTGAAGAAAGTGGAAAATTTATCATGGCTACCAATGACGGGGCCAAAAATCAACGGTTGATCGAATTGGATCCCCTGCACCCCGCACCTGCGAAATGGAAAACAATTGTTGCAGAGAAGCCCGAAAACCTTTCGGGAGTTTCAGCGGCTGGCGGAAAACTCTTCCTTACGTATATGAAAGATGTTACCAGCCGGGTGTATACATATTCAACTGCCGGCAAATTACTGAGTGAAGTTAAATTACCCGGGTTGGGTACAGTAAGTGGCTTTGGCGGAGAGAAAGACGATCGTTTTATTTTTTACAGTTTCACTTCGTTTACATTTCCATCCACCGTTTACAAATATGATATCGCTACTGGCAATAGCGAATTGTTCCGCAAGCCCGATCTTAAGTTCAATCCCGAAGGTTTTGTAACAGAGCAGGTATTTTTTACCAGTAAGGATGGCACAAAGGTTCCCATGTTCATTGTATATAAAAAAGGGTTGGAGAAAAATGGCAAAAATCCAACCATATTGTATGGTTATGGTGGTTTCAATGTAAGCAGTAACCCCGGGTTTAGCACTACCAGGGTTTCATGGCTTGAGCAGGGGGGCATTTTCGTTATGGCCAATCTTCGTGGGGGAAGTGAATATGGGGAAAAATGGCACGAGGCAGGGATGTTGCTGAAAAAGCAAAATGTTTTTGATGACTGTATTGCAGCAGCCGAATGGTTGGTAAAGAGTAAATATACTTCTCCCGGTTACCTGGCGGTTCAGGGTGGGTCTAATGGCGGATTGCTTGTAGGTGCAGTGATCAATCAACGGCCCGATTTATTCAGGGTGGCCATTCCGCAGGTAGGCGTTATGGATATGTTGCGCTATCACAAATTCACCATCGGCTGGAACTGGAAGCCCGAGTATGGAAGCAGCGAGCATGAGAAAGATTTCAAAAACCTTTATGGGTATTCTCCCATGCACAATATTAAGGAAGGGATCGAATATCCGGCCACGTTAGTAACTACGGCAGATCATGATGACAGGGTAGTGCCTGCACATTCATTCAAGTATGCAGCTACGTTGCAGGAAAAATATAAGGGCAAAAACCCTGTTATGATTCGTATAGATGTGAATAGCGGGCATGGGGCCAGTAACCTCAAAAAGGGGTTAGAAACAACTGCCGATATATATTCTTTTATTTTTTATAACATGGGGCTGGAAGCAACATTCTAATGCCCGTTGCGTACAGCAGCCCACGGGATAAATTATCATGCGTGGGGTTCAATGCTGAATGTTAGAGGGTATCAATTTTTATTCATTATCATCCAGGTAAAAATGAGAGGCATCTTACCATTGGTTGCTGGTATTATTCTGGCTATCCTGTGTTCAAAAAATAGTAATGCTCAGGATACTGCACTCGTGCAATTTAAAAAGGCGTTGAATCATTACATTGATTTCACATCCCGGCTTATTGATTCCATCCCTTTGAATGAAAAAAACAATGGCAGGTTGAGCAAGCAGGTGGATGATCAGTTTAAGGCATTCGTATTGCATCCTGGTAGTTACCAGGCCAGTGAATGGGTGCAGTCGGCAAATAATAAGGACGTACGATTTATCCGTGTAGATGCCAGGGGTTCCATTTATCTGTCTGCATTTAAAGTGGCAGATAAGAACTATGCCGTATACAGCTATACATCCAGGGATAAGAATAATTTCTTTATCAAGGATACCGATGCCGGTGCCATCGTATTTGATGGTGGGGGTGTATACCATGATGTAGCCGGCATATACAGGATTGAAGATGGTTTTATATTACTGATTGTTAAAGAGGGAGACCGAAATACATCGAGAACTGCGATGGTGCTGAGTGATAAAAAAAACGCTTGGGTACTTACCAAGTCTTTTGAAGGAAAAGCATTCGGACAGGTGCCGGGCCAATACTTCAACAAAAAATTTGTGAAAAGAAGAGAGAAGTTTCAATTGGATTGTGATTTTGGTGTCACGATGACGGCGCCGGTAGATGTCAACCATATTCAGTTTGATACGGCATCCAAGAAGATTTCCTACAAACAGTACACTGATGCCCGTACATATACACTGGTAACGGCACAATGGGTAAACAATGTCTTTATTATAGACGATTACAATGCCAATGAAAATTTTCAGGGTGCCGGTATGTAAATTGAAAAAAGTATGGAATAGAAACCAGGCTGTTTAGCAAGGTAGTTAAGCTGAATCTCAATCTTTTCCCTGAAGTTTAATAGTATCAGTGAACGTGAATCTTGTTAGAACGTAAGCCCACATTCAACATAATAGACCGGTATAGGTGTTCATCGGGGTGGGCTTACAACGAAATAATGAAAATAAAAGCTGGTGTCACTGCGGAAATAGCTATTGAGGTTTCTGCATGTTATTGCTTTTAATTCCCAGCTTACATCCGCTCCGGCATTTCAATTCCCAATAATTGCATACCGCTTTTTAATACATTGGCAGTCATTACGCATAGGCGTAAACGCAATTGCTTTTTCTCCTCCGATTCTGCATTGGCAATAGAATGTTCTGTATAAAAAGAGTTGAAGGTTTTTGCCAGGTTAAAAACATAATTGGCCAGTACAGAAGGGTTTAATTCTTTTGCCGCCTCCTGAACAGCTCCCGGGTATTGTTCGAGTTGCAGGAGGATGCTTTTCTCCAGGGGTAGCAATGTTTCACTTATGTCAGTATCAGCAGGTGCTATTTTCCTAATGATAGTCCTGATCCTGGCATACGTGTATTGCACAAATGGCCC
>JBPOHG010000052.1:0-1910 GCA_052035835.1 Bacteroidota bacterium
AGTCTTGTCGTATACTTGCCAGTAATTAAATGCTTTTACAAGCTCCAGTGCCGACTCATATGCAATACTGTCTTTCTTGGAAGAACGCAACCGTTCTGCCAATGCAATAAAATTCTCTTTCTCCCCAGTAATATCTGCATTCGCATAATAATTGCGTGCCTGTTCTTTACCCTGCAGGCTTAAATTGCTATACACATCTGTGAAAGCCTGAGCAAAAGCTGATTCATAATCGGGTTGTTTGCCTTCCTTCATTATCAACATAGCCATTGCATGCATACGGTAATGAAAGCCCGGCACCCGAAGGAAACCTTTCTCTGCCCCAAAATGTTTATCCAAACTATCAAGGGTACGAATCACATTTACAAAATCCTGTGCAGCAAAATGCAACCTGAATAAATCATCTAAATAAACCGATTTGTCGGTGTTAGCACAAAACGGGATTGTATTGGTTGCCAGGGATGCAATGGCCTGTGGGTACTGGCTAACATCCTGCAGAGAAGAAGGCTTAAATGGAATTTGCTGTGCCTGAAGAATAACATTGATAAATAATGAAATGATAAATAATACAGATTTCATTGTTGCAGGTTTGAAGCTATAAATATAGTACTATAATAAAACACCTGAAAAAAAACAAGCATGTGTTGTACAGCCACTTTGCAGTTGTATCTTTAAATCAATGAACAACTTACAGGCTGCTATTGGAATTACTGTATTTACAACTGTGCTAACTGCGGCTACGCTATTACCGGATGAAAATAAGACAAGCTGTTATTTTGAGAACATACTTACCACTGTAGGATTGGTTTGCGTCTTGCTTCAATCCTATCTTTCCTACCGCATCCTTACATGCGCTTCCATCAACCGAAAACGTTTATACACACTGTTGATCTTGCTCATGGCTTTAGTTGTTGCCACTTTTTTCCTGTTATTCCTGCAAAATTGTTAGTGGCATGTTCTCCGGCATTGGTCTAACTAATTCATATCATTTATGATTGGACGCATAAAAACGAGGCCTCAGGGCTAATAGCTTTACTATAAAATTATTCATTCCTTCAATGTACAAGTATGAAAAGGTATCTAATTGCTTATGCAACCGGATTTACTCTCTTTTTGGCAGCCTGCAGCCAGGGAGATGAAAATAAAACGACTACCACAACAAGCAGTGAAACAGGTAGTGAACTAAAAGGGCAATCAGGCGTACAAGATGATATGTCGGCGAAAAATGTAGTACAGGTAGCGATGGGAAGCAAGGACCACACTACCCTTGTTACCGCAGTAAAAGCCGCAGAGCTGGTTGATGCATTGAGCAATGCAGGGCCGTTTACTGTCTTTGCTCCAACCAATGCTGCATTCGACAAACTACCGGCAGGGACAGTTGACGGTCTTTTAAAACCAGAAAAGAAGAACGACTTAACAGACATATTGCAATATCATGTTTCGGTAGGCGTTTTTAAAGAAACAACATTACAAGACGGGCAACAGATCGGACAAGTGAACGGGGGCAATATCAGCATCAGTAAAAAAGACGGAAAAATAATGGTAAACAATACTGCCACTGTAATTGCAAGCATACCAGCCTCAAATGGTATTATCCATGTGATTGATGCAGTTTTACTTCCTCCCGCCAACAAATAGTTTCATAAAGCCAACAGATAAATAAATCACGGTATAATAACCGTGATTTATTATAGATATTTTCATTTGAATTCATCTTGGTTTGGGTACAGCTTAGAAGCTTCAATTATTTTCATCCGCATAACTATAGCTATACTTATAGCCCGCTGTTTGGCCAAAACAGCATGTTTGCCCTCAAACAATTCATCAACTGTAGATGTAAACAATTCAATCCAGTGGTTAAAGTGCTGTTCTGTTAATGGGTTCTTTTTATGCAATGCAAAATGCATTTTCAT
>JBPOHG010000159.1:0-5620 GCA_052035835.1 Bacteroidota bacterium
AATTGCACTGAATGGCTAACAGAGATCAATGGCCTTTGCTTAGATCCCTTTTTAGAGGTAACAATGATCGCACCGTTCACACCATCAGGACCATACACTACTGTTGCAGATGCAGATTTCATCAAACTTACATCAGCAATATCATTTGGATTCAATGAATTCAAATAAGCAAGTGAAATGGGAACACCATCCAACACCAGTAAAGGCTGGTTGTTACCAGTCAGTGACCTGATACCACGCAATGTGATACGGGTATCTCCAAATACACCACTATTAACAGTAGCTACATTTAAACCAGAAACTTTACCAGTAAGACCATTTTGCAAGTTTACTGGATTAGCCTGGGTAAGCTCTTTTGATTTAACTGAAGCAGTTGCATAACCCAAAGACGCTTTCTGGCGAACCTGGCCCAGCGACGTTACCACCAACGTAGTAAGTTCTGTAGTGTTCCTGGCCAAATTAGCAATTACCACAGATCCTGATGGAGTGATGGTTTGCGGATCGAATCCAGAAGCTGTAACTGTTAAAGTAGACGAAGGGCTTTTCAACCTGATGGAGAAATTACCATTGTCGTCAGCAGAAACGGCATTGGTTGTACCGGTTTCTGTAATCGTAGCAAATCTAACAGGCTCCCCGGGGATATCCCTTACCTGGCCGGAGATTACTTTGCTTTGTGCCGATGCCAGTAGACCACTGAACATCAACACGCCGAATAGTGTCAAAAATCTTCTCATGTGCGGTTTATTATTAGTTTAATGAAATGTAAAAATAAGGGGATAATCGGTTAACGTCAAAAAATTGTTAATTCTTCAACAGATTTAACCCCTCCGGAAGGATAGACAAGCCCCGGATTTGATCCGCTGCACAAAATGGAAAAAAAAGTTAAAATATATAAACGGCTTGTAATTTGTAGTCGGATTTTGCGTTGCCTGAAATTTCATCTCTACCCGAACCAATTGATTTATAATTAAATAAGATGGTATTGGACCACTTCACCCAGAAAGAAAGTTGCTTGTTCAACTTCACCCGTACGTTCAAATAATGACGGAACCCTTTTCCATAAACCGCAGGTATGGAATATCCATACAAGACATCGTTTTCATAAGCATATACCCTCGCAGGGTACCCATCTGTTTCAAATAACATAACTCGCAGATTACCAGTCACTTTAGACAATAGAGGCTTGTAGATAAGATCGGAGTAGATCATAAAACCCTGGCCTTCCTTTTGGCTTCTCGGCAATGTAAGCCATAACAATTCTAAACGCTGGCGCATAGAAAAGTGGTTCCCTAATTTGTATTCAATATGAAACCTACAGTTTTGCTGATGTTGGATAGCTAAATAATTGACCCTCTCTCCGGAATAGTTGATTTCTTTAGATTTTGATCTATAACTAATGTACAATTCTGTCTCCCTGGCTGGTTTGTAAGTCAGTTTTATATAAGCTTCATTACCTCCCGATGGGCCATTAACCTGGTAGCGAAGCCAGGGAAACCTGAATACATCTATATATGAGTAAAAATTCCAGCCCCTGCCCGGCCTGATATTGAAGTTTACAAGCAACCCTGTTTCATTAGAAACATTAGAATTTTCGGTAAGTGATGAAGCATGAAAAGCCTGATAAGCAGGGGATATCATCCTAAAAACCAAGCCTGCTTCAGATTTTGCAGAAGTATTTACCAATATACCTTGAAGGGTGGCAAACTTGCCGGGGTGCGACATGGCAAATTCACCAAAAAAATGGGCATTGTTTAGTGTGTATGTGTAAAAAATACTGCTGTTTAAGAGCTTGTTCCCTTTAAAGCCAAAGTATTGGTAAGGTTCCTTTTTTTGTAAAACAGGCACAGAAAGTGAAGTTACCATTGCTGCTCCTCCAAGCATCAATCGCTTACCCTTTGTCCATTTTATCGAAAATCCAGTAACCATTTCCCGAACACTCGCTTTATCTTCCAATTCGCTGTAGGTTCTATGCAATCCCGAACTTTGAAAAGAGCTTATACCTTTACTTCCTGTTAACAAGCTATCAGTCACAAGATTTGCATCCCTGTTTTTTACTGAAAAAAATGCCATAGACTCAAATGCACGGAATTTAACCACTGCTGCTGCCCCACGGAAAAACCCCTGCTCAGCAAATGACTGGTAAGGCCTCCATTCAGCCGCCTGGCGTTTTAACAATGCCACTTCTGCCGGTTTACCCTGAGAAAGGCCCTGCCAGCATAACAATCCCTGCCCGAAGCGAATGCTGTAATCTCCCAGGACAATTCTTTTCACAAACTTTCTGCCGGCAAATGAAATATGTCCCGAAAGAAAATCAGGTAAATAGGCCTGCTTCTTTAACAGGAACTCTTCACCGGCATCTTTCTCTGCCAGCAAACCCACCTGTAATACATCCCTGAACGCATAGCCATATTTCAATAATACCCGTTGAGGAGAACCCAAAAAACCAACCCCTGTACTGTCTCGCCTATACCCTTCCGATTTTTGAAGCACTTGCGAAACCCTCACCAGTAAAGAATGAACCCCATCGGTGACTATTTCTTTCAACGGGTACAAGGGAACTGCATCAGAACCAACATAAACGTATAGCCGAACTTTCCTGCACAATTCAGTATCCCAACCCGGGATCGCCTGTAATTCATATATACTTAAAAGTGGGCCGTACATCTGCCTGTAAGCAATGAGAGCCTGGGCCTGGTTTGTTTCAACAGCTGGTAATTGCAATAGTTCCTCCAAGCCAGCCGAGTTGATTTCTACTGAAGCGGGTCGCAGATCACTGCTAACAGGAATATCCATATTATCCCCTGCCATATCATCATCATTCGAAGCTGTGGCCATTTCGAGGCGTTGCTCTGTATGCACGCTCAATGAATCTGTGTGCTGCCCTTTCACAAAACAGCATCTCAATAAAATAAACAAAATTATCAGGCCCGGTTTCATAACATCAATGCTTAAACGCCGTACTCCATTGAACGCCCGGTGTAAACCCCAAAACGGGATGATAAGAACAATTGACACAGACACTCATTTTTTCCCAGGAAATCCCGGCTCCGCCATAACAAGATCCAGTTTCACTAACAAACCCAAACCTTGCATTTAAATGGTTGCTGCACTGGTAAGAAATCCCGGCATTGATAGAAAGTGGCTGGTTTTCTTCTTTAGTAAAAGCGCATCCAACAAAAAATGATGCTGAAACATCGTACCCGAATGCCACTTCATAAGAATAAGGAAGCCGGAACAATGATTTATTGGCACTGAAAAATGACCCGGCATTGTTAATTTGTATACCTGCACGAAAATCACTGAAAGGGGAAGCCAGCAAAGACAGGTTGAAATTGAAAGATGACAATCGATGATAACCAGCAGCTTGTTGCTGATACATATTAAACTGTGTCCCCAAAGCAATTTTTTCATTCAACTTCATCCCGTAAGCCAATCCACACATCCATGCGGAATATCCATTGGTATTGGTGAAGTATCCCTGGATACCCGCTACTCCTTTATATAATGGGAACTGTGAAGCCAGCCGGTAAACGCGAAGTTCATTCAATAAAAACCGTTGCTCTGCCGCAACACCCAATAATAGCTCTTTACGAAATGGCAAAACAGCCTGGTTGTGTAAAAAAGAAAACACATCGCCCTGAAAGCGCCCCATTGCACTCAATCCCGTGTACGGATTTGAAACCATCCTATTCGCCACCTGCGCTTTGGCGGCGCTCATTAACAAGGCTGCACAAACAACCAACATCCACCTGTATATCATGTACACGAATTTGTTACACAAAATAGAAGTTGCCTGTTTCTTAAAAATGTGAAAAACATGCCAGATAACATGTTTTTATACGCATATAAAAAGATGAAAAATCATTGTTTCAAAAAAACTTATTCAATTATGTATGAGTATTTATTATATACTGCTACAGTCAAGCCTCTTTTGACTAAATTTGTGCATGCAAATTCTCGATGGAAAAATCGTTTCTCAGGCGGTAAAAGACAAATTAAAGCTGGCCGTTGCCAATTTAATTAACAACGGCAAACGGGCTCCGCAGCTGGCAGCAGTACTTGTAGGAAACAACGGGGCCAGTGAAACTTATGTGGCCAGCAAAATCAAAAACTGCGCCGAAACGGGCTTTGTTAGTACCTTGGTTAGACTGGAAGAAAACGTATCTCAAACGGTACTGAAAGAAACCATAGATTCGCTGAATCAACAAGATGACATAGACGGGATACTGGTTCAATTACCATTGCCGGCACATATCAACGAACAGGAAATCATCAATCTCATAGATCCGGCAAAAGATGTAGACGGCTTTCACCCCGAAAGCACCGGCAAAATGGTACAGGGGCAACCGGCTTTTATCCCTGCTACACCTTATGGTATCATGCTGATGCTGGAACACTACAACATAGAAACAGCCGGAAAGCACGCAGTAGTAATTGGAAGAAGTAATATTGTTGGAAGGCCCATCAGTATTCTATTGAGCCAGCCGGGTGTGTATGGAAATTGTACGGTAACGGTATGCCATAGCCGCACAAAAAACTTAAAAGACATTTGCCTTCAAGCCGATATCATTGTTGCTGCATTGGGCAAACCACTTTTTCTTACTGCAGATATGGTTAAGCCAGGCGCTGTTGTGATTGATGTTGGTATCACCAGGGTAGCCGACAGCAGTAAAAAATCGGGGTTTGCGATAAAAGGGGATGTTGATTTTGAAAATGTGGCACCTGTTTGCAGCTACATTACGCCTGTACCTGGTGGGGTTGGGCTGATGACCATTGCTGCATTGCTGAAAAATACATACCAGGCATATTCTTTACGTACTCAAATGGTTTAAGCCCCAGCATTTACAATGGAAATGATCAATGAACATACAATTACATACCCGGTAATGGAGCAATTTTATACCCTGCAGGGGGAAGGGTATTACCAGGGGAAAGCGGCTTATTTTATACGACTGGGCGGATGCGATGTAGGTTGCGTATGGTGCGATGTGAAGGAAAGTTGGGATGCCCATTTGCATCCAAAGCTATCTATTGCTTCTATCATTAATGAACTAAAAAAGGAAGTTGCCCTCACTAATAACAAAGAAGATTTACCCATCATAGTGATTACCGGCGGAGAACCGCTGATGCATCAGCTGGTCCCATTAACAAATGCTTTAAAACAAATAGGGTTTCAAACCAATATTGAAACTTCAGGGTCGCACCCATTAAGCGGCCAATGGGATTGGATATGCTTGTCGCCTAAAAAATTCAAAGCTCCATTGGACGAATGCATACAGGCAGCCAATGAATTAAAAGTGGTTATCTATAACAAATCTGATTTTGTCTGGGCCGAACAATTTGCCAGCCTTGTACCAACTTCCTGCAAATTATACCTGCAGCCCGAATGGACAAAATCGGCACAAGTGGTACCACTGATCATTGATTACATAAAATCACATCCTGCATGGGAATTGTCGTTGCAGATACATAAATATATCAATGTGCCTTAATGCATCTGTATTTGATTTAACAAATCAACTGCAAAAGATTGGTCTGTTCAGCTTATCTTCATACCGATATCAACATGAAAATACCCAGCTTACACCTGCTTGCAATAATTTTCCTCCTGATCTTTTTT
>JBPOHG010000163.1:0-5238 GCA_052035835.1 Bacteroidota bacterium
CAGTATTACGACTGGATGATGAAAGGCGATTTCCCGTTACATACCAAGCCGAAACGCACTGAGATACTCAACCCTACGCTGTTATAGTATAACTAAAAACCCCCTTGTAGCTTTTTTTCTACAATGAAAAAACCGGCAAAACAGTACATTTGGAGATTCAACCCTTACTGCTGATTGGAAAAAGTCGTCATCATACCAACCTATAATGAGAAGGAAAATATTGAAGCGATCATTGCTGCGGTAATTGGCCTGCAGCAGGATTATCATATTCTCATCATCGACGACGGTTCCCCCGATGGTACTGCTACTATTGTAAAATCCCTTTTTCCAAAATATCCCGGGCAACTTTTCCTGGAAGAAAGAAAAGGCAAACTGGGATTAGGAACGGCTTATATCCATGGCTTTCGCTGGTGCCTTAAAAAGGGTTACCAATATATCTTTGAGATGGATGCCGATTTCTCCCATAATCCCAAAGACCTGCAGAGGCTTTATAAAGCATGTGCCGATGGTGCTGGTGTGGCAGTAGGCTCCCGTTATGTATCGGGAGGGGCTGTAGAAAACTGGCCCTCCAACAGGATTGCCCTTTCAAAAGGTGCATCACTTTATACCCGCATCATTACCTGGATGCCGGTAAAAGACCCTACTGCCGGTTTTGTTTGTTACCGCAGGGAAGTACTTGAATCCATCAACCTAGATAAAATCAGTTTTGTCGGGTACGCCTTCCAGATAGAAATGAAATTTGCCGCCTGGAAACTTGGCTTCCGTATCCAGGAAGTACCAATTACATTTATTGACCGTAAATTGGGCGCTTCCAAAATGAACAAAGGCATCATTAAAGAAGGCGTATGGGGAGTGCTTCAGCTTCGGTGGCAAAGCCTGTTTAAAAACTATCGCCGGCAGGTTTCCAATACTACCTACAAAGACATCCCTGTTTACCCTGCCGCTGATGTAAATGTGTAGTATTGCACAAGAAAACCTCGTCAGGTCTGGCATTTTGTAACTTACCCTTTCACTTTTCAATCTTTAAGAATGGCACAAACACATTACAAAGCCATGATCACCGGCATCCTGTTAATAGCAGTTGTTTCTTTTGCCGCCACTATTCAATCGGGCGGTAAATTCAAGAACCTCAAAGTCCTTCCGCAGGATATCAGCGAACAAAAGCTTGACAGCATCATGCATGCCTACAATGATGCATTGAAAGTATCCTGCGAATTTTGCCATGCCCCCGAGAAGAAAAATCTGTTTTCCCCCAATCCGCCATCAAAAGAAACCGACTTTTCACTCGACAATCCCATGAAGGAACAAGGCCGGAAAATGATACGGCTCACCATGGAAATTAATGAGAAATATTTTCGGTTCGACAGCCTCACGCCGCCTGCATACCTCAATGTGGTTAGCTGCAATACATGCCATCGGGGGAATCCGTATCCTGCCAGTGAGTGAGGGAGTTAGGTTGGAAGGGTTGAAGGGTTTCCTCTCATTTCTTAAACCCGGGGTGAAATTGTTGTAAGGTGGCACGCAGGTAATCCCGGTCGAGGTGGGTATATATCTCAGTGGTGGTAATACTTTCATGCCCGAGCATTTCCTGCACTGCACGCAAATCGGCGCCGCCTTCTACCAGATGGGTTGCAAATGAATGCCTGAAAGTATGCGGAGAAACATTTTTTTCAATACCTGCTTTTTGTACAAGTTCTTTCAATATCAGGAAAATCATCACGCGGCTCAATCCCTTCCCCCGCCTGTTTAGAAAAAGAATATCTTCCTGTCCGGGCACAATGTTAATTTTATTGCGGATATGGTTCCTGTACAGGTTGATGTATTTCGTAGCCGCTTCTCCAATGGGTACCAACCGTTGTTTATCCCCTTTTCCTATTACTTTAATGAAGCCAACATCCAGGTAAAGGCTGCTGATCTTTAGATGCACCACTTCGCTTACCCGCAATCCGCAGCTGTACATGGTTTCAAAAATGGCTTTGTTTCTTCCTCCTTCATCGGTACTTTGATCGATGGCGCCAATAATCTGCTCTATCTCCCCGAAAGACAATGTATCAGGAAGGGCCCTTTTTAATTTCGGCGATTCCAGCAATACACTCGGGTCTTTTTCAACCACCTGTTCGAGCAGGCAATATTTATAAAAACTCCGCAACCCCGAGATGATCCTGGCCTGCGACCTTGCTGTCATTCCCAATTGATGTATCCATACCAGGAACTGTTCCAGGTCTTTTAATACAAGATCGCCGGGAGCCACTATTTTTTGGCTATGTTGTAAATAATCGGTGAGTTTGTCAATATCATGCAGGTATGCCTGAACAGAATTATCGGCCAGTGATTTTTCGAGCTGCAGCCATGCTTTATATCCTTTCTTATACGCTTCCCACATAAATTTTCGCTGTATGATGATACAATTTAATTAAACATTATTTTCGCGTGGCATTTTTTATTCATCCATAAACCATCGCATGTTTCCGGTAAACTTCAGGTCTTTCAGCAGAAAACTAACCTTATACAGAAAATCATTTCGAAGCTTCCTTAATAAATCAGAAAAAAATCCACCGAGGGGTATCGACCAACTCACTCCCATTGTAGAAAAGGAAGTTTGGCAGGAAATAGATTGCCTGAGTTGCGCCAACTGCTGCAAAAAGATGACACCCACTTTTACCAAGCAGGACCTGAAACGTATTTCTGCACACTTCGGCCAAACACCCGATGAATTCCGCAAACAATGGTTGCAAAAAGACCGCAATAAAGACCTTGTAAATAAAAATCAACCTTGCCAGTTCCTCAACTTAAAAGATAACAAGTGCTCTATCTATGCTATCAGGCCGGTAGATTGTGCGGGCTTTCCGCATTTATCTAAAAGAAAATGGACCGAGTATGCCTATGTTCACAAACAAAATATTGATTATTGCCCGGCAACTTTCAGGATGGTAGAGAAAATAATTGACAGGGTGGAAAACGGAAAATAACACCCTCCTTCATTTTAACTTAACGCAAAAGTTTTATTCAGCATTCACAGTACATTGAATGCTACATTAAATGTATCCAGGAAAATTGCACTGGCAATAAATGTTAATGGGCACGTAAGTTAAACGTACCAAGCTTGAAACATTGCTGCTCCATCCGGGGAAAATAATACTTCTATAGCCAGCAGTTTATGCTTTTACAAACCTGCTGCTGCGTTTTGTTACCAATACATACCCGCCAAACAAAAGGATACTGAAGAAGAGGTCGGTAAGAAGCCCGTTCTTAACGAAAGGCAATCCAGCGATCATGCAATTTGTCCACCCGCTGAAACCTGGCTCATACATATTGAAAGTATCAAAGAGGAAGCTGTTGGTATTGCTGAGCACATAAAAAATGAGGGAAGAAACAATCGAATACCCGATCACGTTAAATGCATGGATCTTTTTCATGGTAAAGCCCAGCACCGTAATAAACAACAATGCCGCGTAATTGCCCATTTGTTCCATACCATAAAATCCTGGTGCGATATTGAATACTTCAAAAATCACATCAGCAATGAACATCGCCAGTAAAGGCATGATAAATGCGAGTTTTTTATCTGAGATCACCACCCCGCTAAAAAGGGATATGGCGATGATTGGGTTAAAACTCTGCGGATAAGTTACCACTTTCATAATAGCGGCAAATGCGATCAGGAATATGCCTATTAAAATGTTGGTCCGGGTTTGGTTCATTGCATCAATTTTGGCAAAAATAAGGATTTAGGCCTTTGTTTTTTCAACTTATCCCAACGCATTTATCCTCACCCTGTTAATTTAGTACGGGCCTAGCTTTATGGTATGGCGGAACATATAGACACGGGTAAATTAGGGGAAGCGCTGGCCGAAGCATATTTCAGGGAGAAGGGCTTTCTCATCCTCCACCGGAACTGGCGTTACAGGAACCTTGAAATTGACCTGATTACAAGCAGGGAGCAGGTGTTGCATTTTATTGAAGTGAAGACAAAAACATCTGCCCGTTTTGGGTTTCCTGAAGAAGAAGTTGATGAGAAGAAGTTCAGGCACCTGGTAAATGCAGCAGAAGAATACCTCTATCTTAACCCTCAGTGGAAAAGGATTTGCTTTGATATTTTAGCAATTACACTGGAGCCGAGGGAATACTATTTACTGGAAGATGTTTACTTTCATTGATAAGCTAATACAAATTAGTACGTATGGCTAACAGTTATATAAGGAAATTGTATTCGTTCAAAACTTTATAAAATAAAAGTCAGTTTTTCTTACTATTTCATTTAGGTGACTTTCATATGTTCGCATCTTCATACCCTTCATCTACTGCCAGGTCTATTCCATCGGCGGCAGCGGTAGCCAGTTCATCGCAGCGGTTGTTATAGGGATTATCTGCATGGCCTTTTACCCAGATCATTTTTATGCTGAACTTTTTGGAGAGTTGATGGTATTCTTTCCAAAGGTCGGGGTTCTTTTTACCCCCTTTGAAATTGGTGCGGATCCAATTCTCCAGCCAGCCTTCTTCAATGGCTTTCACCACATACTGGCTGTCGGAATAAATACGCACCGGAATATGTTGCCTGGTAAGTGCTTTTAACCCGGTAATCACCGCCATCAGCTCCATGCGGTTGTTGGTGGTTAAGCGGTAGCCTTTCGACATTTCTTTTCGATGGCCGCCAAACATAAGGATCACCCCGTAGCCGCCCGGGCCTGGGTTGCCCCTGGAGGAGCCGTCGGTATACATGGTGATAACTTCAGTGCTCATAGATTGAAACAGCAATGAGTGCCGGTAATAAAATTATTTATTCACTCTTGCAAGGCCTTCTTTCCCGAATTTGATAAAATCCGGTGCAGGCAGGAAACCGGCTGTGCCATACACGGGCTTCTCATTTTGATCGAGTATGATAAGTGTGGGAAAACCTGATATCCTGAAACGTTCGGCCAGCATTAGCCCGTCGCCGGTTTCACCATCGAGCGTAACATTGATGAAATTGGCATTGTAAAATTTCGCTACTGCCTTATCAACAAATGTTTCCCGCTTCAGCATTTTACAGGGGCCGCACCAGGTTGCATAGATATCCAGGAAGATGGCTTTGTTATCTTTTTTAGCTTTTGCTACCGCCTGCGACCAACTGCCTTTAAAAAACTGCATTTTTTCTGCCCCGGAAGAATCGGTTTCATTCCTGCCCGAGCAAAATGCCAGGATCATAACGGCAAGGGGTAACAGCAAAAGTAATTTTTTCATTTTGTATATTTTTATAAT
>JBPOHG010000141.1:0-8039 GCA_052035835.1 Bacteroidota bacterium
TCCCGAGCACCTGCGGCGGCCATCATAAATAACCACTACAACTGAAACTACATTGTTATTTGCATCTTTTGCATATACCCTGTAAGTTCCTGCAGACAAGCCGCTGAACCTGCTGGCAGAAGAATACCTGGAGTTGTCTACAGAATACATATATGGTGCACGGCCACCCATAGCAATCACTTCCATATTGCCATCAGAAGCCCCTCTGCAGGTTACATCCGTTTTTGAAACAAGTACTACTTTAAAGCCTGCGGTTTCACTGAGGGATACACTGAATGTTTCAGTTTTGGCGCAACCATTGGCATCAGTTACCCTCATCGTGTGGTTACCTACCGGCACGGCTGAATAAGTACCCGAAGTTCGTGGTGTTGCACCATTGAGGCTATACCTGTAATTTCCTGCGCCTCCGGTAGCCGTTACCGTTACCCTGGTAGTACCTCCGAGAGCAGATACATCGCTAGCAACTACTATTGTTACTACGATAGCTGTTGGCTGTGTAATACTAACAGTTGCAGTGCGTGTTGTACCGTTTGCATCTCTTACAGCATAACTGTATGAACCAGCCGGAACATTGGAGAAAGTACCTACACCCTGGTAAGGCGCAGTGCCTCCGGTAGCAGTTACGGTAACTGTTGTGGTTGCACCGTTACAACTGATCGTACCGGCAGTAGCAGTAACCACCAATGGGCTAACAGCTGGCTCGGAAATGGTTAAAGAACGAACCGCCGTACATCCATTCGCATCCTTAACTGTAACCGAATATGTACCGGCAGTAATATTTGTGAATGAACCAGACGATTGGAATGCGCCACCATTCAGGCTATAAGAATATGATGCAGTACCACCAGTTGCAGAAGCAGTGATGGATGTAGTACCACCCGCCACCGCAATCGTACCCGCAGTAGCAGTTAAGTTAAGAACAGAAGGTTGAGAAACGGTAACCGTTGCAGATTGTGAAACACCATTTGCATCAGTTATGGTGTAATTATATGTTCCTGCAGAAACGGTGAATGTACCCGTCCCTGAATAAGGAGCTGTTCCGCCATTACCACTAACCGTAACAGTTGTTGTTCCACCGTTACATGCGATAGTACCGGCAATTGCTGAAACACTCAGTGCATTGGCGGGTTGAGTAACAGTAACAGTCCTTACTTCCACACATCCATTGGCATCTTTTACCCGGATGGTATGAGTGCCAGCAGCAACACCCGTAAAGACGTTGCTTGACTGGTATGATCCGTTATTTAACCTGAACGTATGAGCACCTGTACCTCCTGTTGAAGCAATCGTAATATTGGTGGTACCACCAAACGCAGTAATATTTGGAGCTGTGATATTTACATCAATGCTTGATGGTTCGGAAATCGTAACAGCAGTAGTTGTGCTTGCACCATTTGCATCCGTAACTGTATAATTATGTGTACCTGCACCAACTGTGAAAGTACCTGTACCAGAATAAGGTGCAAGTCCGCCGGCTGCGCTTACTGTAACAGTGGTTGTTCCTCCATTACAAAGAATGGTGCCGGCTGCAGCAGTAGCCCCCAAAGGATTGGCGGCTGGTTCTGTAATACTGATTGTTCTTACTTCAACACAACCATTGGCATCTTTTATCCTGATGGTATGTGTACCCGCAGCAACACCAGTGAAGCTGTTGGAAGCCTGGTAAACGCCGGTATTGAGCCTGTAAGTATGCGCACCAGTACCGCCGCTTGAAGCTACAGTAATAGTGGTAGTTCCACCATTAACTGCAATTGTTCCTGCCGACACTGTAGCATTCATGGCTGCCGGCTCAGATACGGTGATAGAAGTATTTTGTGTTAATCCGTTTGCATCAGTAATGGTATACGTATGCGTACCTGCACCTACCGTAAACGTACCAGTACCGGTATATGGAGTTGTTCCTCCATTGCCACTAACCGTAACCGTGGTAGTTCCTCCGTTACAAAGTATGGTTCCGGAAGTTGCTGAAGCGCTCAGTGGGTTGACTGCCGGTTCTGTAATGGTAAAATTCTTCAAGGCTACACAACTATTGGCGTCTTTTACATTTACTGCATGGTTTCCTGCAACCACTCCGCTAAAGTTAGCAGACGACTGATAAGTACCTCCATTTAAACTATACGTATAAGCTGTACCAGTTCCTCCCGAAGCAGTAACGTCTACAGTAGTTGTTCCACCTGCAACGGCGATGGTTCCGGTGGCAACTGAAACTGTAATGGCTGTGGGCTGTGCTACAGTGGCAGAAACAGTTTTGGTAGCTCCTGTTGCATCAGTAATGGTATAACTATGCGTTCCCGCACTTACCGTAAATGTACCTGTACCGGTATATGGAGCCGTTCCGCCACTACCAGTTACCGTTACTGTTGTTGTTCCTCCGTTGCAGCTAATTGTACCTGCAACTGCAGACGCATTCAATGTAGAGGCACCTGCTGATTCAAGCACGCCAGAGTTAGGTACAGCGGGAACCGGGTTGCCTTCAAAATCGCGGGCGAGGCCCAGGTTTTGGCCAAAATCAATGGCCGGACTCCCGGTTGCTGGCAAATAATTCCATTGCGTTGCATCGGAAGAAGTGATATTCGTGAAAATTGTATTTGAAGTAGTCGTTAATTCAGTAGCCCCTGCAGTGAAGTTCAATACACTTCCAGTACCGAGTTTATAGATATTGTCTTCATGCACCATTTGAACGCCATTGAGCTGGCCCGAACGGGCAACATCAATACCGGTTGACAACCAGAAAATATTATTTTTCAATACAACAACACCTGCTGTTGTAGTAGCAGATGCCATACTGCCCAGGTAGCTTTCAAATAATCGCTGTGCAACAGTTTCTACAATTACATTATTATAAAACTGCAGGTTACTAACGGTAATGGCAAAAGGCCCGCTGTTGTTGATATAAAATAAACTTCCGTTGTTGATGAGTTTGTTATATACAAATTTGTTTCCAGTAGAAGTACCTCCACTGCTGCTGCCAAATTCAACAAGGCCGTTGTTATCAGACATTGTATTATAACCTACGAAGTTATTATTCGTGTTGGGGCCAAAAAATTCAACCGCACCACCATCATAACCAAAATCGTAAGAAGTAGCCCAGCAATTGAGAAAACGGTTATTGGTAATCGTATTATTTGAACTTGAAACTACAACTGGATTGGCACCGTAGTCATCATAACCTCCGTCATTTGTATTCACTACCATGCGCAGGTTTTCAATGGTGCAATTGTCGATCGTATTGCCACCCCCAACAAGGTACATGCCAACACCCACTAAAGAAAGGGAACAATTTTTAATGACAACATTGGTTGAGGAGCCATCAATATAAAATGCCCGTTCAATTTTTGATTGAACAGTGCGGTCGGTTGGACTTAAACTTGGATCGGTAATATTAATACCATCAAAAGTTACATAGGTACGGTTGTTCACATAAATGAGGTAGGTAATCCTGCTACCGGTACCAGAAAAAATAGGCGCATTGCCTGTTCCGTATGCATTAAATGTGATGGGGTTACCCGCCGTTCCCGAACGTGTACCAGTTAACTGGCCTGTATATGTTCCCCCACGCTTAAATGAAATAAAATCGCCCGGCTGAAACAGGCTCATATTACTGTTTACCTGGCTAAGCGTTTTCCAGGGATTAGCTTGTGAGCCATTCTGGAGCGTGGCAGTTGTAGCGGCATCTACATAATAGGTTGTCGCATGAGCGGCTGTAGCGGCAAAAAGGGCCAACAGGAGCACACTGGTTTTTAGGATTACTGGAATTCTCATGGTTTTTCAGTTTAGGTTATCGTGATATTGAATCTCAATAGGGCCAAATGCACCCCGGAAAACATATATTAAACATCAGCAATGCGATGTAAAATAACAGCTAATTAATAACGTAAAAATGAATAGGAAATTTCCAGCCGTGAGAGTCTTGGTTCTTCTGATAGTGATATTGGTCTTAAACAGCCTGTTCCGGTATTCAGATTACAGTCAATTTATAATACTTGGTTAAAATTTGCAAAATCTGTGCCAAAAATCTTTTCCAGGTATAAAAAACAGTTTTTCAATTGGTTAACACCTGATCCACCAACCGCGTACCAGCAATCAATCTAATACAGTACTGGTTGGTATTTCAGGTATTATGAGACAAATATCCTGCCGATTTCAAAAAAAACCTGTCAGATCTTTTATCATAGTCTTGTAATAAAAATACGACAGGGCTCTACACAATAAAATCTAAAATATTAAATACCAATACTTTAAAAGGTATTTCATGGGAAAAAAGTCCATTTTGCCCGCAAGCAAAGTTCCTTTTGGAGTTTTCTTTAAAAGTTCAGAATGGTCATTTAACAGCTTGTCGGTTCTTGCCAACGGCATATTGAGCTGCCCCCCTTTCAGATAAAATGTATTATTTGCATGTAGTAAATGCTGTGATCCAAATTGTGCTGGTTTTAGCAGGCTGATACCATTTGACATCCAAAGCACATTGTTTTGTAATTCAACTATCGTACCATCGGCCACTGCAGCAGCCTTTGCCATACTGAGCATATACTTCGACCTGGTAAATTGTTCGAAAGCCTGGATGATAGAATTATTCCTTATTAATAACGATTGAACATTCACTGCATAAGGCCCGTCGTTGTTTATATACAAAAGATCACCGCAATTGATGATCAGATTATCAATAATGGTATTGTTGCGGCAAACCCCGCCTGCATCACTACCAAATTCCATAAATCCATTGCAATTCACTACGGTATTTCCCTTGATCGTGTTTCCATTGATATTTGCCCCAAACATTTCTACAGCCCCGCCATCAAATTCAAAATCATAACTGTATGCCCAGCAATCCTCAAAATGTGAATGGCTGATCACATTATTTGAGCCGGCAATCACAACCGCATTGGCCCCGTAATCATCATACCCGCCCTCTGTGTTACGTACCATTCGAAGGTTACGGATATCACAACGGTCTACCAGGTTATTGTCGCCGATAATATTCACACCAATTCCAACTTTAGAAATTTTACAATTCCGGATGGTAATGTTATTACTTTCTGCAATTGAAAAAGCGATTTTAATCAATGAAACTGCATGATGGTCATTGGGGTCAATATGGTCATCGGTGATTTCTAAATCAACAAAGTGAACAAATTTGCTTTTTAATATCCTGATGGCATGAGGTTCCGACTTAATCTTTTCACTCACCGGGGCTTTATACATTAAAATCGGTTTCGTCTTCCCCTCTCCGTAAGCAGTAAATACAATGGGCGCTGCAGCTGAACCTGAACATCGGACATCCAGCTTCTCAAAATACAATTCCCCTCTCTTCAAAAAAACCGTATCGCCGGCTTTAAAATACGGCATAGCCTTATGCAACAACTCAAACCCTTTCCAGGGAGCCAGGATACTCCCTTTTTCTTCAGCCATGGAAGTAGATGGGTCTACATAATAATTGGTCGCCAACACCGGCAAAGAAAACAGGCAGCATAACAAGTTGAAAATAGTCCGCATATATACAATATCGTTAATTCTATAACACCAATTCAGCTACTAAAGTAAGCGACAAAACCTCAAACAATAAAAAAAATAATGATGGATTACCAGTAAAGCCGCGTTTGTACTATCTTAGTTCTATCAGTTTCTTAGATACGATATTCTATTCCTGAAAGCCTTTTTATAATTAACAATCGTATATGAATACTGAGAAATATTCCGCCCTCCTGAAAGGCGTTGCCAAGAAATTATTGCAACATCGTAAATATGCCCCAACTACCGGAGGCACCATCAACAGCAGATATTGTTATGCTGCCTGGTTAAGGCACCTTATTTTTACCCATAACAATGGCGTTGTACATACCAATGGAACCATCGCAGAACTGGGGCCCGGCGATTCTATCGGGATCGGACTTACTGCATTGCTAACCGGCTATGAAAAATACATTGCATTGGATGTATATAAATACTGGGATGCAGGCAGGAATGTACAGGTTTTCGATGAACTCGTTGCATTGCTGACAAACAAGACGCCGATCCCGGCTGATGACGAATTTTCGAGACTAACCCCTACCCTCACTGATTATAGTTTTCCATCGCATATCCTGAGCGATGCGTTGCTCGAAAAAACGCTGGACCCCCATCGCATCGAAAAAATCAGGAATGAAATTGCCAACATTGATAACCCCGATTTTAGAAATGAAATCGTGACATATTATATTCCATGGAACCTCAGCGGGAACATTGATAAGAACTCCGTGGATTTTTTCTTTTCCCAGGCTGTTATGCAATATATTGACGACCTTGACAGCACTTATCATTGTATGCAGCAGTGGATGAAACCAGGTGCTGCGATGTCGCACAGTATAGATTTCTCCTCACATGGTATTACCAGTTCCTGGAATGGCCACTGGACTTTTTCGGATGCTGAATGGAAACTAGCGCATGGCAACAATGTGATCCTGCTCAACAGGGCACCCCTATCCAGATACCTGCAATGCAACAATGATCATGGTTTTGAAATAGTAAACCGTCTCGATTATCAGAAAGAAAGCCGATTTACCAATCAGCATTTCCATAATGCCTTTAAAAAATTAACAAAACTTGATTATAATACGTTTGTATCGGTCATCATATCCAGAAAAAAACTTCTCGTCTCAAAACTGCTCATATTCCTTACCGATATTGAATCAGCTGTAGTGGTAATGTATGAACAGGCCGGCCAATCGGGCCTCACTAAAGCTTTCCTTTTTTTAGAATAAAAGAGAAGTGAAAATAGAGATCTCAAGATCTGCTTCAATATTGTATCTACTCAAATTTATATCCTAGGCTCTTGAAGCCTGATAAAATATTACCATTCATTGCATGATTAATTGTAATTGGGGTTGTATGAAAAACGCTTAAAAAACTTTAAACCCTCCCCCCAATCCTCGGGTCTATCCATTTATATAAAAAATCCGAAAACAGGTTTACCAGTACAAAAATCGAAGCACTCAACAATACAGATCCCATGACAACCGGATAGTCGAGTTTCTCCAATGCATCCACAGTAATCTTTCCCAATCCTTTCCATCCAAAAATATACTCAATAAAAAATGACCCCGCCAATAATTCTGCAAACCAACCTGTAACAGCGGTAATGACAGGATTCATTGCATTGGGAAGTGCATGAAACAATATGACCCGTTGCTTCGATAACCCTTTCGCATAAGCGGTCCTGATATAATCCTGTCCCAATACATCCAGCATCGAACTGCGGGTGAGCTGGGCAATAATTGCCATTGGCCTGATACCCAACGTAATTGCAGGTAAAACCAGGTTACGCAAAGCAATTTTTTTCTCCCCGGTAAGATCATCTATTTCATATAAACTCCCGGTAAGTTGTAACCCCGTATAATCATGGAACACTATCCCGGCATAATAAGCCAGGAGTATGGCCATAAAAAAAGAAGGTGTAGAAATACCCGCTACACTTCCTATCATAGAACCATGATCGAGCCAACTGCCTTTATGCACTGCTGCTACTATGCCCAATGAAATACCAACCATACAAGCCAGTATCATCGCAGTGCTTGCCAATACAATGGTTCCGGGGAGCGCATCCAACAGCATAGAGCCAACTTCTTTTTTGCTTTGATAGCTGCGTCCCAGGTATGGTAGCTTTAAGCCAAACTGTACCTTTTCCCCAATAAAAAAACCTGTGATTTTTTTTTGTTCTATCTCTTCCCTTGAATGAATCGATATTGGAGACACATCGTTGATATGGAGCAGGAGTTGCTTCCATTTCGGTTGATCGAGATACAGCTCTTTACGGATATTTTCCATTGTTTTTTGGTCACCCGACTGGCCAGCAATCAGCCTTGCAGGGTCACCAAAGCCCTGAAACAGGATAAAGACAAGTATCACGACCCCTAATAATACCAGTAATGCGTATCCGATTTTTTTTATAAAATACCTGACAAGCATTTTTACCGGATTGAATGTGTTTACACTTATTGAAGTTTACCAAAATCGGCCCAGCTCAATTTCTGCTGGACTACAGCACCTTCCATCCTGAATACAGA
>JBPOHG010000122.1:0-15940 GCA_052035835.1 Bacteroidota bacterium
ATTATGGGTTCAATTATGGCGCAACAGTGTCTATTCACATCTTCAATAATTACATTGTTAAACGCCAGATAAAAGCTGCAGCAATTGATATCCAATACAAGACACTCCTGTTGGAATACCAGCGCAGCCGGATGAACATTGCCATTAGCACCGCATTTAAAGATTATGAATTGCAGAAAAAGAACCTGCTGCTGGAAGAAGAGAATATCAAACTCGCCAAAGAAAATGTATTCATAGCAGTAGAACGTTTACGCCTGGGTGTTGCAACTGTTCTCGAACTTAGAGAAACCCAACGAAGCCTCGAAGAAGCATACAATCGGCTCATTGCTGCCCGGTATAACACAAAAGTTGCCGAAACAGAACTGCTCCGGCTAAAAGGGGAACTCGTGAAGTAGTAGAAGTTGATTAGATTTGTGGGGGTTTAAGGGTTTTAGGGTTTAAGGGTTTAAGGGTTTTAGGGTTTAAGGGTTTTAGGGTTTAGGGGTTTAAGGTTTGTGATTCAATTTTCCTTCTTCAAACCAATTCATCATGACAGCACATGTATCAATTATAATGGGAAGCCAGAGCGATCTGGAAGTAATGAAAGGGGCAGCAGAAATATTGGAACAGTTGGGCGTATCTTTTGAATTAACCATCGTTTCAGCTCATCGTACCCCCGACCGCATGAGCCGCTTTGCAAAAGATGCCCGGGAACGTGGGATCAAAGTCATCATTGCCGGAGCTGGCGGCGCTGCCCATCTGCCAGGAATGGTAGCGTCTTACACATCATTACCTGTCATTGGTGTCCCAGTAAAATCATCCAACTCAATGGATGGCTGGGATTCGGTTCTTTCCATTCTTCAAATGCCAGCAGGCGTCCCTGTAGCTACTGTAGCCCTAAATGGCGCTAAAAATGCGGGTATCCTGGCTGCGCAGATCCTTTCAACCGCCGATTCATCGCTTGTATTGCGGCTGGATGCATTTAAAACATCACTGGAAGAACAAGTCATCAGCATGGCCGAAGCCATTCGCCGGCCTTAACAATGTTCAACCATTTTTCCTTACAGTTTTTAGAAACCTCCACAAAGCTAATTTCCCCCATTTTTCCATCCGCTAACGGAACAGGGCAGCCGTTTATCAATAAATTGTCATTTTCTGGGGCAGTGCCTTTTTTGTGCCTATTTTTGGCGTTCAAACTAATATTATTATGTCGAAACTAAACTTTGTATTTCTCTTATTGTTCGGTGCGACGGCTGCCAATGCACAAAAAGTAGCATTCACCGAATACGACCTCAAAAACGGATTACATGTGATCCTCCACCAGGACAGGACAGCCCCGGTTGTTGCCGTGTCGGTTATGTACCATGTAGGTAGTAAAGATGAAAAAACCGACCGTACAGGATTTGCCCATTTCTTCGAACACCTGCTTTTTGAAGGTAGCAAGAATATCAAAAGAGGCGAGTTTATGAAAATAGTGAGTAGCAATGGCGGACAAAACAATGCCAATACTACACAAGACCGCACTTTTTACTTTGAAGTATTTCCTTCCAATCAACTGGAGACCGGTCTTTGGTTAGAAAGTGAGCGCATGCTTCACCCGGTGATCAACCAGGATGGAGTGAAAACACAGAACGAAGTGGTAAAAGAAGAAAAACGCATGAGGGTAGACAATCAGCCTTATGGTAATTTTCTTACGGAGGTAATGAAGCGCCTTTTTACAAAACACCCTTACAACTGGGTTCCCATCGGTAGCATGGAACACTTAGATGCGGCTACGCTGGAAGAATTTATTGCATTCAATAAAAAATACTATGTCCCCAACAATGCAGCATTGGTAATTGCCGGGGATATAGACATTGAAAAAACAAAGAAACTGGTAGAATCCTATTTTGGTGAAGTTCCGGCCGGTGCCCCGGTGGAGAAAGTTTCTATCAAAGAAGATCCGATCACCCAGGAAATCGTGGATACCGCCTACGATCCAAATATTCAAATCCCGGCAATCATGTCGGCTTATCGCACCCCAGGTATGACGAGTAAAGAATCAATTGCACTGCAATTGGCTTCTGATGTACTGAGTACAGGCTCCAGTAGCAGGATGTACAAAAAAATGGTGGATGAAAAACAAAACTCATTACAGGTTGGTTCATTCAACTACGCCCTGGAAGATTATGGTGCCTATATCACATATGCGCTACCAAGCGGCCCTTACCCACTTGATTCCTTGCTGAAAGATATGGACGATGAAATTGTAAAACTTCAAACCAGCCTGATCAGTGAAACTGAATTCACTAAAATCCGTAACCAGTATGAGAACAGCTATATCGGCAAAAATGCCAAGATGCTGGGCGTTGCTGAAAACCTTGCTGATGGTTACATTTTCCATAACAAAAACACCAACCAGGTTAACCAGGAACTGGATGAAGTTCGCAAAGTAACCAGGCAGGACATTCAGAATGTAGTAAAAAAATACCTCAACAAAAACCAGCGTGTGGTATTGTACTACCTGCCTAAAAAATAATTTCAACACTATTCATTCAGCCGAATAAAAAATATACAATGAACAAGATTATCTGTTTACTGATAGGTGCCGCCCTTACTGTTAACGGTACCGCACAAACGATCGACCGCTCACAACCTCCCAAGCCTGGTCCGGCACCCGTGATTACCATTAAGGATCCGGTTATTTTTAATATGCCAAACGGCATGACCGTACTGGTTGTGGAAAACCATAAACTGCCTAAAATTTCAGCAACGCTGAGCATCGACCGTGGGCCGGTACTCGAAGGCAAAAAAGCGGGTGTAATGGACCTGATGGGGCAAATGCTGGCCGAAGGGACCACCAAAACGCCGAAAGCAAAATTCGATGAGGCCATTGATTTGTTGGGTGCAGACCTCAACCTTTTTAGTTCGGGAGGTTCTACGAGTGCGCTTACCCGTTATTTCGACAAAGCATTTATGATGATGGCCGAAGCTATCCAGCAACCTGCTTTTCCGAAAGAATCATTCGACAAACTGAAAACACAGGCCATCACAGGCCTTAAAGCCAGTGAAAAAAGTGCCGCTGCCATTTCTGGCCGCGTTGTAAGTGCGTTGGCATATGGCAAAACAACTGCCATGGGTGAATTTGAAACAGAGGAGTCGATAAAAGGGCTTACGGTAGAAGATGTAAAAGAAGCATATAGCAACTATATCACCCCTTCCCGCAGTTATCTCACGTTTGTAGGGGATATTACCCCTGCAGCCGCAAAAGCGTTGGCTACAAAAGCTTTTGGCAACTGGAAAGGGAAAAAGTTAACCTTGCCCGAAATACCAAATGCAGATAATGTAAAAGGTACTGAAATTGATTTTGTGGATTTGCCTACAGCCGTACAAGGTGAGATCAAGGTTACCAACCTGCTCAACAACCCGATGCACAATCCCGATTACCATGCCCTGCTGATCGCTAACCAGATCCTCGGTGGCGGATCAGAAAGTAAACTCTTCATGAACCTGAGGGAAAAATATGGTTTTACTTATGGTAGTTATTCAAATGTAGGTTCGGGGCGCTTCCAGAGCCAGTTCTCTACCAGTGCACAAGTAAGGAGTGAAAAAGCCGACAGTGCGGTACAGGAAATGATCCGTGAAATTGAAAATATGCGTGCAGGGAACATCTCTGCTGAAGAACTAGCAATCGCAAAAGCCAAATACAATGGCTCTTTTGCTTTAGGGATGGAAGACCCGGCCAAAGCCGCTACGTATGCTTCCAACATCCTTATTAACAAGTTGCCTAAAGATTTTTACCGCACCTTCCTGCAAAAAATCAATGCATTGAATGTGGGCGACATCCAGCGTGCTTCTAAGAAATATTTCGACAAAGACAATAGCCGTATCGTGATCGTGGGCAATGGAGCTAAAATTCTTCCTAACCTCGCCCGTCTCGGTTACCCGATCAAGAAGTTCGACCGTTATGCAAACCCTATCGAAGATAAAATCGCCGAGTCGAATGTAAAAGAATCAGAGAAAAATACAGAAGCTATTTCTGCATTTGCTATCGTTGACGGATACCTGAAAGCAATTGGTGGAAAAGAAGAAGTGAAAAAAGTGAACAGTATCAAAATGAACCTTACCATGGAAATGATGGGCCGCAAAATTGATGGTGTTCAAATGCAACTTGCTCCCAACAAGCAACTCATGGAAATGAAAATGGGCGAAATGACTGTTTTCAAAAACGTATTCGATGGCACAAAAGGTTACCAGGGACAAATGGGCCAAAAGAAAGATTACGATGACACAGAAGTTAAAGAAGCCCTCGACGACAAAGGGGTGATACCACAATTGTATTACATCAGCGCAGACCATAAAACCGATTATCTCGGACTTGGAAAAGTTGGAAGCGAAGATGCTTACAAGTTGAAAGTTGTTAAACCAAGTGGCAAAACTTCCGTTGAATACTATTCAACCAAAACAGGATTGCTGCTCAGGGAAGAATCTACAGAAAAGATAGGGGAACAGGAAATGACCGTATCCGTAGACTTTGCTGATTATAGAAAAGTAGGTACGATCATGCTTCCTTTCTCCATGACGCAAACTGCAGGAGAACAGGAATTCCAGATGACTGTAACCGACGCAAAAATAAATGAAGGCGTTACGGATGCAGATTTCAAGTAATTGATACCTGGCCTTCATGAAAAAGAGCACCCCATCCGGAGTGCTCTTTTTTTATGTCAAAAATATGATTGAAAAAAGTCTATTCCCTTGATAGAGACGTGTTCAAATCTTATCAATTATTGCCTCTTAATCATAAATAAAAACTGATTTATTGGCATCTATCACGGGATTAACCACATTTGTAATACTTGCAGAAACCGGGTTTCCCTGATTATTGTACTGGTATATGTACCTGTAATGATGGGTGAATGAGCTACCGGTTTGCGTAAATAGTTGTGTTATTTGCGTAAGGTTATTTGGCTGGTATACATCAGTGTGGTGAGCCTCCATATCTATCACCGGTGGCTTTGGCTTGTATGGCAGGAAAGGGTTGGGTTTGTCATCGTATACCATTGTAGATGTAACCACGAGGCCATTATCAAGGGAGTCGGTTTGTGCTACGATATTTCCATTTGAAACAGTTAAATAATGCACAGCCTGCTCAACATTTAATACCCCGTTATTATCTTCAAAACTGAAAATAGATTGAATGTTTCCTGTGTTGTAAGTATACCGGTACGCTTCATAGTTATAGCCTGCTACTGCTGGACTTGCATAATGAGTAGAATCCGACAATAACTGCCCCGATCCATTGTATGAAAAATACTGATAAGCCGTATCAATCGCAGTTGGCACATTGGGATCGAATCTATAAATAGTAGCAGCAGATGGCAAACTGTCTGTAGCATTGTACTGCAGATTCGTTATATACCCGAAACTCTCGGCCCAATTGTTGAAATCAACCTTTGTAACCCGATGCTGAAGGTCGTAGGTATACTTTATATCAATAACTGTATCAATAACCGCTGATGTAGTATCAAGTTCAAGGTAACGCTGCAAATAACTACTGTCTGTTGGAAGAGGCGGAACGGGTATTACAGCATCGAAATCATTTACTTCTTTTTGGCAGGACAAACAGTAAAATGCCAAAAACAGGGATACGGGAATAAAAATCCTTTTCATATTACCTATATTAAAGACTTATATGCTTTTATATATCCAAAGTACAAAAAAAACTAATCTGTAAGACTACAGGAGTAATAATTTTGACGGTGACACAATAGTTCGAATGCCTCCCAAAAAGGTACAATAAAATCCAAATAACTATGGGAACGAAGCATCTTCAATCAAACTTACTTCCTTAAATAACTGTCTCTATTTTAACCGATGTCATTGTTAGCGAACCGGCAACAGCTTTGTCATTGAATAAACACACGCTATCCTTTTCGTCCTGCATTGCCAATGTATACAGCAAAGGCAAATAATGCTCGGGCGTTGGGATGGCTAATTTAAATGCTTTGCCCTGCAGATCGTATTTGATCAAAGGTGAGTGGTCGCCCCCGGTTATCAATTTTTTCATGGTGGAACTCGCTTCCTTTGCCCAATCAAAAGCAAAATTATCTTCCCGCATTTTATTCCATGCAAGCAGCCCCAGGTTATGTACCATGTTGCCACTTCCAATGATCAGAATACCACGGTTGCGCAACACAGCTAATTCTTTTGCCAGTTCATAATGATATTGGGGGCCTTGGGAGTAATCTAAGCTCAATTGAATGACCGGTACATCAGCGGCAGGGTACAAATGTTTGATAACACTCCATGCGCCATGATCTAATCCCCATTTTTCATCGAGCCCTACAGTAGTTTTGGATACGATCTTTTTTGTTTCCCCTGCCAGCCCAGGGCTACCGGGTGCCGGGTATTGTACATCAAACAGTACTTTAGGAAACCCACCAAAATCATGGATCGTTGCCGGCTTCTCCATCGCAGTTACGAAAGTGCCTTTCGTTTCCCAATGTGCCGATACACATAAAATGGCATTTGGCTTGGGAATTGACTGTGCAACCTCTCTGAACCCCTGCACAAACTCATTCTCCTCAATGGCATTCATTGGGCTTCCGTGTCCCAGGAATAACACAGGCATTTTTTCTGTGTATCCAAAGGGGGCTGTCATGCTATTCAGTTCTTTTACATTCATAGCTGCTCCTGCTAAAGGTAAGATGGATAATGTTTGTAAAAATTGTTTGCGTGTTAGCTTCTTCATACCTGTAACATAAAGTTACAGCATGCAAATATTCTAAAGTAGATTTCTTCATTTCCATTTTCAAATTCCCAATCATAACATTTCATTCACTTTTGAAAGATTATTTTTAAAATCATTCTTCACTTAAACACACCCCATATGAAATCCCTCATAATTATTTCCCTTTCAGTCTTGAGTGTTTTACCGATCTCTAAAAAGCCAATTGATGAAGTTTCAGGCACTAAAAAAGAGAAGGTTGCAGTTGAAGAATTACACCTGCAAGATGAAGCTGCCATGGGCCGCATGCGTGCAATTGAATTCAAAAGCCAGGATTATTGCCGGGCCGAAGCTCCCGACTTTGAATTTGAAGTTCAATTTAAAGTGCAAAGTGCTACCGTTTATTTCACCGGAGCTAATTTTAAAGGCGTAGAGAAAGGTGTAATCAATAGCAATAGTTTGAAGCCCATCAAAGATTTAATGAACAGGTGTATCCCAGGTTCGGTGGTAATATTTGATGATGTGAAAGTGATCGGGCCCGACAAGATTGTAAGGACTATCCCGGGAACCAGCTTCAGGTTATTTTAAGTTTTTTTTACTGTATGGGATATGTTTTGATTTTGTAGGCAGGGAAAACAATCGCATCCTTTTCTTAATTCACATATTTGCAAGGATACATTTGCCTGATAAAGATGACTGCATCAAAAATATTCGTCCAGCTGGCGGCATAAGGTTTATGAATCTGATTCACTACCGATCCATTCATTTTAAAGTTTTTACCATCGTGGCTGGTTAACTGATTGTATTTCGCAAAATCAACAAATGCGTATGCATGAGCAGGATTTATCCAGGATTCAAAACTATTTTTTCCGGGTTTTTCCAGCTCATATATTTTTGAATTGACGCGGCCGGCAGTCCCTTCGTAAGAAGTAAACCCAATTATATAAGTTGATTTTTCATACAGGCTATCCGCCGTAAAAGCCCCTCCCATTGAAATCAGTTTATTGAATATGCGATCGGGGTATTTGCCATTCGACTTCGAAATGTGAAAATTCTGAGCCCACACAATGATTTTCTCTCCGGGATATTTTACGTCTGCTATCCATCGCAGGTTTCTGGCCATTTGAATATCTCTTTCATTCCTCCCTTTGTCTGAATCTTTTGGCAAATACAACATCTCATTTGAATACTTGATAAGGTTTTCAACTACCATTACCCAGAAATCATTGGCAGGATTTTTTTGAAGCATTTCCGAAAGTACATTTTCCAGCAATTTTGATCCATTTTTATAAAATTCAGCCGGCTTTGGTAAAAAAGGAATCATCGAAAGCGTATCAATGAGCGGCAAAAAACGGGTACTATAATCAGAATGATTTACAATTGATAATTGCCTGCTTCTAAAAACACTGTCGAGTTTTTTTCGAAGGTACTTATATGAGTAATTCAAAAATTGCTGGTTGTCGAACCCTGTTACCATCAGAGGCGAAGGCGTTTGCTGGTACCCGGTAATAATATTCTTAAAAAGCGGCTGGCAAGCATCACAGTAAGTCCACACAGACGTAACATTTTTTCTTAAAAACCCGTACAATGAACTGCTATCTTTACCCACCTGATCCCAACCTTCATTCAATGCAAAAAAATCGCTTTCAAATGCCAGTACATTAAATCCTTTTTTTTCATGGAGATATTTGATTAACCGGGATTTTAAAAGAAAAGTGGGGGCATCGCCATGATCCTGCTCACCTAGCATTACGAACCTGGCGTTCCCAATGGCATCTCCGATTGGTTCAAGGTCGCTATAATTCACTGAATCTGGGGAAAGCTGTTTAACTGCAATCTGATTTTCCTTCACATACTGTTCAATATTTATTTGAGCAGTTGCCGACAAAGCTAAAAGTACCTGTTGTACAAAAAAAATTAAAATATTTTTTTTCATTGAAGAATATTGCTTCAACAAATGTAAAGATTCTCCTTCGTTAAAAACACAGTAATACCATTTACCAATAAGATCAATTAACACACAAAAATCATGGCAAATTAAAATACTCATTCACCGACCGGTCTAAGCAATCCCTGATTTGTTGAAAATTTGCTTCAGTGGCTTTCAGGTTAACAAAATTACCAATGATATTGCTGTGTTTGTAAAGCAGGAAACTATTCTCTGCTGCCGGGTTGATTTTATTCAAATAAATATCCGAGGCCCGATCTGCGAAAGAAGGAAGATAAGTAAGCGCTACTTTCTGAAGCTTTAATGCTTCGCCCAATTCAGACAATTCATTTTCCCTGAGAATTTTATCATACCCTTTTTCACTCCCATAAATAAAATATGCTTTCAGTTTGTTTCCTCTTTTATTGGTTTCTTCCTCAAAAAACAATAGCCATTTTTTAATATCTGGCCAATCGGGTTGGTTGCCCACAAAAAACAGGATCCCATGATAGCGTCCGTACTTGCATACCGGGCAGGCCTTGGTCCCTTTGTCGGGGCCCCACGCATGAAAGGGTGTGAAGGACATTACATCTTCCCCAACTTTGCGGCCCGAAAGCAGTATGCCAGGCAAATCCGTTTTATACCCGGGGATATTCAAACCCAATATAATATTTCTCTCGCCCACCTGCAGGTTCCCTTTCTTCATCAATCGTAAAACACCTGCCCCTCCCCTGTTTTCCAAACGCTGCCGTTCTTTGCTGTTGAGTAATGGGTCATCATCAAAAACCATATCATCGACGTAATATGCTTTTCCATTACCTGGTTCATGAATGGTGATATGAATATGGGCAGGTGTTGGAAAATCAGGGTATGATCCTGGCCGGGTAGTATAAATAGCATAGCGCCCGTCTTTGCCGGTTTTCACCCAACCCCTGATATAACCATGCGTTTGCCCCTGTTCGTTAGGAGGCATACTCCTTTGCGCTGCAGGCACATGCAAATACCGCCCTTCATGATTGGTTTGATAATAATAAAGTGTAACGTTTTCAGCGGGGGTAATCCCATCAGGATGAAATATGGTGCCGGTGATCAATAATTGTTGTGCAGGCAGCCGCCACCCCGGGCTTGTATCGATGGATGAAATAAATGCCGGCATTTTTTGATGCTGAGCGGCCACTGGATCTATATCAGCAGTAGATGATGAAACGGCCCGTTGATCCTGGCCATGGCAACTACTAAATAAAAAAAGCAACCATGCGATGGGCAAATAGTTTACATGCATATTATTTTTTGCATCAAAATTCTTTCACAAGTGATTGTATAGCAAATAAAATATCGTAACCCGAGGCTTTTGTATAGTCACCTGATGTGTTTCCCGAACAATGCCTTAAAATTTGATGCATAATTTCTACTCAACCGCAAACTGGTGCCATCTTTTAAAGCCAGGTCATAGTCACCGTTTAAACGAGTACCTAAAGAAATTACTTCATGAAGATGTACAATGGCTGATTTATGAATCCGCACAAAATGATGAGGGGGCAATTTTTGTTCAAGCGAACGGAGTGATTCTTTCAATATGTATTTCCTTCCTGCCGTATGAATATATACATAAGGCGTTTTGGCACTGATATACCATATATCATCCACTGCAATTTGTACTTTTCGGTAGCCATCCGGCACAAGCAGGTGCGTTTCATATCCAGGCTTATCAATAACAGAAGGCTCCGGGATCTTTTCAACCTGCCCACTTTTTCTGGTATTAAAAAAAGTGAACAAAACCGGCACTGCATAAAACAACAGGACGATATACAAATATTCAGACAAAAAATATTGTGTTGTTTGAAAATAAGCAAACCTGTGTTGCATCAGTGCGCCCGATAGAATCCAAACCAGTGCAGGATATAAGAGCAAATGCAGCATGGCAGGTTTGATAAAAAGCAGGAACCGGGCGAATGTTGATTGAAACAACCGATGCTTCAACAATTGTTTCTGCCAATACAATAAAGGAATAAAAAGCAACCACACGGTGCCAAAGAGCAAAGATTCGGAAAAATAAAAAGCACTCCCTCTGAAAACTGTTTCGGCATAGTCCTGCACTATCGTCAATACCAGTAACAAAAAAATGAGTATCGTTACAATTGAAAAGTACTTTCTGTAAAAGGGTGTATGAACTGAATTTGTTATTACCATACAGAAAAATTTAATGCACTTAATGAATATCATGAATCGCCTGCCCAATAAAAAGTAGCGTATTTGTTCCGGGGATTTCAATATGAATTTCACGCATCCCATACTCCCTGTTGAATGGCGACTTTACTTTCAACCCTGTCATGTGATCTTTTATGCGGTTCCAACAGTCATCCATATTATCAATTTCAAGGTAACATTCCATTTGTCCAATCCCTTCTCCTGCAGGTAATATATGAACTGAAGCATTTTCTTTTGTGTATACCGCATATGCATCCGTTTCAATAGCCGCCGAAAAACCCAGCAGCTCTTTAAAAAAATGCCTGGTATCCCCCTGTTTGAAAGAAGGGATCATAGGGCTACAGTGCAGGGCTTTATACATAGGCTGACAAGTTAAAGTAGGAAATTTTATTTCTAAAATAATCAATTATATTATTGCCTGCAAGCAGCAAAGGGCATTGCTGAATACTTTAACAAAAACTGAATTCACCAGCAAACCGAAAGCGGGGATTATTTTTGGAATACCAACGCATGCTGCATTCCGCCTGCATAAAACCATATGTTAAGTTGACTGCCCTGAATTTCAAACTTGTATTTCTCTTCATTCATATTCGCGATACCGGGACGGCTATGAAAAAAGATACTGTCTTTACCTGCTGAAAACCTGTACTGCCCTTCCATTTTCTTACCGGGGCTGATGAATTTCTCATAAGTTCCATCCTCATTAAACTGAAATCCGAATGAGCGAAAAGCTTCTTTCGAATCCTGCAGGATCTTATTCGTATCCTCATCACGATCTTCCAATTGTTTTTTCATTGCAGGATACAACCAGGCTGTATCAGTGCTATAGTTAACATGTATCCTTCCATTATCAAAAGATATAATTTGCCATCGGCCGTTGATTGCTGTAGAAGATGTGCAGGATTGAATCAACAAAACAATCCATAAAAAAAAGAAAAGAGGGACGGATGATAAGAATTGCTTCATGCTGCAATATCATGGAAGTTGTTGAAAGTAAATTTTTCAGTAGCCTGAAATTTTATGATACCTGATATTAAAGTATGCTTATATCATTGCTGGTTGCTTTCACTCGAATAACCTGCCGGATGGTAAACCTCACTTTTTTACCGTTGGCTGTTTCAGCAGGCACCCAATCGGGGCTGAGCCGTATGCAACGAGCCAGTTCGGCCTCTAATCCATACCCCTTATTGGTTTCGGCAATAACCTGAACGATCTTTCCACTATCACTAATCACTATCCTAAACCTGGTTTCATAAATACCAGGCGCAATCTGGTTAGAAAAGGGGATTGTAGGATTGAACTGGCTCCTGATAAAATTCATCCAGGCAATTTTTCCGCCTTTAAAATCGGGTTTATTTTTTACAGAAGGCAATTGCAATTCAGCCCCGTTTACACCTCCAGCTACATCTACAAACCTGCCGGTACTGTCACTAACAACTACGAGTGTTTGAGCATGCAGTGATGTAAAAGAAAAGTTCAAAGAAATAACCACAAAAAAAAACAGGAATGAATATTTCATATCTATAAGATGGTATGGTATTTTTTAATCACCGGTTTTTTGTAACCAATCCTTTGCCGAAATAATACATTCATCCCTGGCCGGATCGGCGATGATGGTAAATGGGATCTCTACATCTACCGGGATATTGATTGGATAAGAGATGCCATTTCTGTCGCAAAAAATACCGGTTGAAATAGAAAGAATAACTTCACTGTTGATGATTTCCCAACCTGTATTGCTTGCAAAACTCCCGGTGGCTTCACCGAAAAATTTTGTGAGCGCCCTCCCTTTAAATGCAGTGGCTACCAATTCTCCCGAACTTACCGTCCACCGGCTGGTTAAAACGGCCACCGGCTGAAGGCTTTTAAACACTGGTTCATTGGGCAATGTTACAACATCAGGTACATCATATTGAAAATTCCCGTTTCTAATATACCAGGAAAACAATGTGTCTTGTTGCATATTTATCAATTTCCCTACCATTCCGTCACCCAACAACGGGCCTATTCCCTGCATCATTGGGTACATATTGCCACCACCATTGTAGCGGAGGTCAACAATCCATTTGCGTATATTCTTTCCTGCGAGTTCTTTTAATGCTTCCCTTATTTTTCTTGATTCCGATTCAATATCCACATTGGGGGCGATACCAACAATTTTCAAATAACCAATGTCATTAAACAGGATGCGATAAGAAAATTGCTGCAACCGGTCATTCACCTGGTTCCAGATTGCTGTTTCGCGGGGGCGCTGATCGGGATGATGCAGGCTTTCGTAATCTGTGAACCATGCAATGGAGCTGTAATCTTTGGCATTGATAACCCTGCCATGTTTATCGCCCAATCCATTGAGCAACGCTTCAAATGCAGGCTTTAACTCTTTAAGTGAAGTGGCAGTCTTTGCCTTGGCATGAACAACATTTCCCAGGCTATCCCAGTTGACTTTCCCCGTATACATTGAAACCTGCTTTGCTTTCAGTAATACCGCATCTACCAACGGACGAAAAACATATTGGCCATGGGCATATCCCATTATAAATAAAAAGAAAATCAGCAGCAAGCAACTTGCAAAATGGCGGCGGGCTATCAAAGTTGATATACGCATTTGTATTTCATTTGAAAAACTTCATATTACAACCCTAATGAACAAACTGTAAACATAACTACTTGCTTCTCACAAACCGAATGGTGTCTTTGTTGTCCTTTTTAGGATGCATGACAAGATTCTTATCAGTTAGCTCTAGAATGACGAGTTCATCTATTTTCCCTGATGGCTCTTTGGTGACGAGTAATTTGCCATCATTTTTTAACTCATAAGAAATGGAATCCCGCGAATTTTCCTTATCATAAATGTTTTCGGCATAAATGTAATGATCCTTTTTAAAATGAATTTTTAAATCCGGATTCTCCTGGCCGCTTTCGCCAAGGGGAACCCAGGTTCCTATGATCCTGGATTCTTTGGAAGTACAGGAAAGTAAAAGTGCGCACACACAAAACAAAAGAAAAGAAACGGTTGTTAATTTCATAGATAGTCAATTATAGAAGAACAAGATACATTCAGGACAGCTATTTCTCGAATGTATCATTAATAATTCAAAAATGGACACTTAATTTTCATTATCAAAAGTTTCAACCGCTAAAAAACAAATGTAAACCCTACTGTGATTGAGCTCAATGGGGCAGCATTGGATAGGTTTGAATCAACACTAAAGCTGTTTCGGTTGCGGTTTTGCGAAGGATCCATATAATTCTTTAGCCTGGTTTCGAAATATTGTAAATGAATAATAGCAGGCAAAGCAAGCTCTACTTGCATTTTTTTCAATAACTGGTAAGAAAGTCCAGCCGCCAATTCCAGCCTTGCACCATTGGTCACCTGGCGGTTATTTGCGGGGGTGTTTACAAATGCAGATTTAGTAACTGTTTTGAAATACACTGCATCTGCCTGGCCGAAGAGATAAATTTTTTTTCCAAGCCCTTTGTACTGCCTAAAAAAAATGCCCGCATCAACATAAGAAGTGCGATACACATTTTCTCCCCCAGGCGTAAAAGTTGTTTTCTGTTTCTGAGCCGAAAAAGCAGCTGTAACACCCAGCACTTTGTTTTCCTGAATAAATTTCCCGGCCAAAACTTTAACCAGTCCTGTTTGATTTTTTTCTTCAGTCAGTTGATACGAAGTACGGTCATCCGAATAAGAAAACTGGCTGCTTAAAAAAGACGTCCCTTTTTTAATCTGTGCCTGGCTGGAAATACAAACCGGCAATAACAAAAGGGTAAAAATAGATTTTTGCATAATTTTTTTTCATACAAAGACAACAGCAAACCCGATGCTGATGTTAATCAATTCTTAAACAATATTTCGGGGAATAACTTTTATGCCATAGTGCTATGCACGCGTGAATTGCGGAAGGCGACATCTATTTAGTAAAACAAAACAGCACAGATTTATAACAATGGCATATTAGTTTTACTCAGACGAATAATGCCCGTTGGGAAAATCCAACAGTCATATAAAAATATAAATGCATTTACTTATCTCATCAGTAGACTTCAGAGACAGGAAGCAACCTGTTATCAAAATCCCACAATGCCTGGTTCTCCCAAGGTGAGCCATTGGTTGCCGTATCCCCATGGCAACTTACCCATTCACCTCCCCAGTAACAAAATCCAATCCCACGGGGAGTAGCCGTACTAATATCATGGATCTTCTGCAAAAAATCCTTTTGGCCCTGGGGTGTTGGCGGATAGGTGTCCAGGATTTGAGAACTCAATCCAATAATATTATTGGTATAATCATTCCAGTTGAGTGTAAATGGATATGCTGTTTCCACGATCATAATATCTTTATCAAAGGAAGTTGATAAAGTTTGCAGTGACTGCGAGAGGCTATTTAAGTTTTTTCCATGCCAATTGGGATAATAACTTAGCCCGATGATATCAAAATCAAGGCCATCCATCGCCCCATAGAACATATGTGCATTTTCATGCCCCGCATAATGAAGCATTATCTTCGTTAATGGCTGCACATCCCTTACCGCCCTTATGGCTGAATTCAACAATGATTTCATTTGTACTTCGTTGGAATAAGCACCATCGGGCCAAAGGAAACCATTATTAATTTCATTGCCTATCTGGATCATATCAGGCCCAATATCTTGCATTATTTTTTTCGTATACCCATAAACGGTATCCTGAAGCAATGCCAGGCCAAATGGCCCCCATGCTGCCGGTTTTTGCTGGTTCCCAGGATCGGCCCAGGTATCAGAATAATGAACAGAAAGCAATACTTTTAAACCGAGGGCATGAGCTTCGACAGCGATATTTTTTACAGTATTAAAATTAGAATTATAACTTCCTGCGCCGGTCCATAACCTCAATCTCACCAGGTTAGCACCTGCATTCCTCATTGTATATAACATATCCTCCGGTTGGCCTAACTGGTTAAAAACTGTAATCCCGCTTTGCCTGATTTCCGGAAGCAGCGATGCATCAAAACCACGGTAAACTTGTTTTTGCGGCTGTGTAGGTACCGGTTCACTCTTTGAACAAGAAAACAACAATGATATCATTGCCGCTGCGAACCAACTGAGCTTCCATACTTTCATAAAAAATAAAATTACATC
>JBPOHG010000275.1:0-3526 GCA_052035835.1 Bacteroidota bacterium
ACTTTTCCCCCAGCTTCCCGTTCCTTCAAAAAAGGAAACCCTGGTAAAGTAATTGATCAGTCTGTTTTCCTGGCTTCTTTTACCCATGCGTCTTTAAGCGTAGCTGTGCGGTTGAATACAGGTTTTCCTGGCTGGCTGTCTTTATCAAGGCAGAAATAACCCTTGCGGATGAACTGATAACGGTCATCCATACCTGCAGTTGCAAGCGACGGTTCCATCCAGGCATTTGAAATGATCTCCAGTGAAGCCTCATTGATATATTCTTTAAAATCACCTTCCTCCGATGCCGGGTTTTCAACTTTAAAAAGGCGGTCATACAGCCTTACTTCAGCAGGCAGGGCATGTGCAGCACTAACCCAATGAATGGTTCCTTTTGCCTGGATGCCACTGGTATCTTCTCCGCTCCTGCTTTCGGGAATATAAGTGCCATGTATTTCGGTGATATTGCCTGAAGGGTCTTTTACAAAAGCATTACACTGAATAATGTATGCACTTTTCAGCCTTACCATAGCACCCGGAGCCAGCCTGAACCATTTTTTGGCGGGTACCTCCATAAAATCTTCTTTTTCTATCCATAATTCACGGCTAAACGGAACGGTTCTGTTCCCCATGCTTTCATCAGGGCCATTTTCACTGTTCAGTATTTCCGTTTTACCATCTTCAAAATTTGTGATCACCAGTTTTATGGGGTCGAGCACTACCATGACGCGTTTGGCAGTTTTGTTAAGGTCTTCCCGTAAACAAAATTCCAACAAGCTAAGGTCGATGAGGTTCTCCCTTTTTGCAACGCCTATTTTATCGCAAAACTGGCGGATGCTGGCAGGGGTATACCCTTTTCTTCGAAACCCGCTGATGGTGGGCATCCGGGGGTCGTCCCATCCATTTACATGCCTTTCGTTTACGAGTTGCAGTAATTTGCGTTTACTCATTACCGTATAAGTCATGTTTAAGCGGGCAAATTCGTATTGGTGAGAGGGGTATATCTCAAGTTGTTCAATCAGCCAGTCATATAACTCACGATGAGGGATAAACTCCAACGTACATACCGAGTGGGTTATTTTTTCGATGCTGTCGCTTTGCCCATGTGCAAAATCATACATGGGGTAGATGCACCATTTATCTCCGGTGCGGTGATGGTGTGCATGTTTGATACGGTAAAGGATCGGGTCACGCATGAGCATATTCGTATGTGCCATATCAATTTTTGCCCGCAATACTTTTTCACCGTCTTTGAATTTGCCCGCTTTCATTTCGGTAAACAACTGCAGGTTTTCTTCAATGGAGCGATCGCGGTACGGGCTGTTTGTTCCGGCTTCGGTGGGGGTGCCCTTTTGTGCTGCAATTTGTTCGGCACTGCTGTCATCTACATACGCCAGCCCTTTTTCAATCAGCTTAACTGCATATTGGTATAGTGTGTCAAAATAATCGGAAGCATACAACTCATTCGCCCAATGGAAACCCAGCCAGCGGATATCGTCTTTGATGCTTTCTACATATTCTGTGTCTTCTGTTACCGGGTTGGTATCATCGAAACGGAGATTGGTACTACCGCCATATTTAGCTGCCAGCCCGAAGTTGAGGCAAATGCTCTTGGAGTGCCCGATGTGCAGGTACCCGTTTGGCTCTGGGGGGAAACGGGTGATGATCGACTGGTATTTTCCAGCAGCAAGGTCGGCTTCAACAATTTCTTCAATAAAATTCAGGCTTTTTTCTTCGCTCATACTTCGTATTTGTGAGGCGCGAATTTACAACAAAGAGTTGAATGGCCCGATAGTTAAGCTGCCTGTACGCACAAAAAAACCGGCTTGGCCGGTTTCAAATTTTTATGCTGTTCCCATTCTTTTAAGGTGCAGGGTATGCGAAAGGATCGCATCCCTCATATGCTTGTATTCGATGTATTTAATATCAAATTCGGCACAGGTCTTTTTAATGATCTTGCTGATTGCCGGGTAATGAATATGCGAAATCTTGGGGAATAAATGGTGCTCAATCTGAAAATTCAAACCTCCCACCAGCCAGCAAATAAGCTTGTTCTTGGTGGCAAAATTGGCAGTGGTTTGTAATTGATGGATGGCCCATTCATTTTCGATGTCTTTATTATCTGCAGGAACAGGGAAAGCAGTTTCTTCTACTGTGTGCGCCAGTTGAAACACAATGCTCAACACAAAGCCTGCAAACATGCTTAAGGTAAGGAAGCCAATCAGCCAGCTTACAAAACCAACCTGGTAAATGGGCAGAGCGATCATCATGAAATAATATCCGGCCTTGGCAAACCAAAAGGCAAAATGATCGAACGGACTTAATTTTTTAATGGGCACAATGCCAACCCTCTTTTTAAAATATTTTGAATAGTCTGTTGCAAAAACCCACACAATCAGCAGCAACGTATAGAGGAACCATACATAAATGTGCTGGAAACGGTGAATGAAATATTTTTTCTGTGTTGGGCACATGCGAAGCATCGGCTTAATTTCGATATCATCATCAATGCCATCAATATTAGTGTAAGTATGATGAACAATATTGTGCTTGTTGTTCCACATCAGTCCGCTTGCACCTAAACCATTGACCGAAAATGCGGCAATCTTGTTCCAGAACTTACTGTTGCTAAAACTTCCATGGCCGCCATCGTGCATCACATTGAAGCCTATTGCAGCCGTTAAGCCGCCCATCAGCAAACATTCCAGTATGGCTATCCAGGGGGCAGGGGTAAAGAAAACCACATGGAAATACAGGAAGATGTAACAAGACCAAAAAAGGATGGCCTTGAAATAAAGCGAGAAATTGCCGGTTTGGGGTTTGTTGTTTTCAACAAAATAATTGTTCACCCTTCTTTTTAATTCCTGGTGAAAAGAAGACCGGTTGATGTTTCTGAATTTAGGGGTAGTCATAGACATTCAGGTTATTGGGTTAAGTATTTTCTTTAATGATTGCATCAAAATTTCGAATCCCGATTTTCTTGGCCGACACAAAACCTTCAGCATATTTTACTCCGATCATTTTTCCAAACATCTTATAACGGTATACTATGCTTTCAAAAAAATCGGGGGTAGAGATATAGGTTTGCGGGCCGTCCATTTCGGGGTTATAGAACTGTGTTTTATATGCCCTGATCGCTTCCAGCTTTTGCTCAAATACATCAGAAACATCCACTACAAAATCGGGTTCCATGTACCTGTCCTGTATATAATGCAGTACATACTTAGGCCTCCAGGGTAACTGGCTTTCGCCATTGTGAGTGGTTACTATTTTTTGCAGGCCCGATAAAAAAGCGGCATCTGAAACCAGTGCGGCACTTCTTCCATGGTCGGGGTGGCGGTCGCTGATAGCGTTGCAGGTGATGATCTCGGGCCTGTATTTGCGAATGGCAGCGATTATTTTCAGCTGGCTTTCGCGGCCATTGGCAAAAAAACCATCTGCCAATTGCAGGTTTTCACGGATATCAAGCCCAAGTATCCTGGCGGCATCTGCAGCTTCCATATACCTGTCGGATACCGTACCCCTGGTGCCCAGTTCACCTTCTGTA